>CALGEF010000063.1 GCA_937881755.1 uncultured Acidobacteriota bacterium | reverse complement strand
CACGCAGTTTTTCTGTTTGCCTTCTGATCGGCTGCCCCCTGTCAAAACTTGCCCGCCGACTGCTGCTGCGGGACAGGCAATTGATCGCGGAAGATGGTCATTCGAGCCCCCGTTGTGAAGCCGGGCAGCCGGCGAGGGCGAGCAGATTTTGTTCAGAGACGGACTATCGTCTGAAGCAGTAAGGCAAACGGACCACCGACAAGCAAGAGTGTTGCGATTGCTGCTTCGAACAAGACAGCGATCCGGTTGTTCGGAAGGTTCGCGTTGTCTGAAAATATTGAAACAATCCGCCCTGTAGCGGCGCCCGCCCAGCTCAGCCCCACAACCGGGAATGTTGCAGGTAACATCGTCAGGAGCGGAATGCTTCCCGCCAACAGGAAAAGTCCGCCAAACGTTGACCTGAACTCCGGTCGCCCAGGAGCCTTTACAGCTGTCAGGCCAGTGAACGCTGCTGCGCGCTGGGGGAAAAACAGGCCCAGGCACCCCATCAGCAGGGTGATGGAGGTGCCAGCATTCGCCTCGCCAGCCAGCTAAATTTCGCTTGCTGCATACAAGGTATCGAGACCGGGGAGGCAGCCATAAAGGTCGCGTCGCTGGGGGCAGACGAAATCCAGGGTTACTGGCGAGGTAAGCCGCAGTTTGTTCGCGAAAGCGGCTTACTTTTCAAATGCGCATTATAAGGCAAGCGGCGTTGCGAAAGGTAGCACCTCTTTTCGGGGCTGCCAGCTTGACCTGAACAGTTAGTCGCGTAAGCAGGTATGAAGAGTAATTCGCGTACGGTCTGCGAGAGGGCGCGCTTCGGACAATCCCGGCTGGAATGCGCTGGAGCGGAACAGCATGTTTGGAAAGAAGCCCCCAAAAATCGAGAAGTCCCAGATCGAGCGCGCGCTCGGCAGCTCCCAGCCCGTGCCAGCGCAGGCTGCCCTGGTTTCGCGGAACATCGACAAGCGCAAGTCGCCACGCCGGAAAATCTGGGCACCGTGCCGGTTGACCTGGATGCCCAATGGCAGTGCCGATGGAATGTGCGTCGATGTATCAGAAACCGGCGCCTCGATAAGGTTCGGAAACAAGCACGTCGTGCCGGCCCGTCTCAGGCTCTCCTGTCCCCGGTTCAACCTGAACTGCGATTGCGAGGTTATAAGGCAGGACGGTCTCGATGTCTCAGTGCGGTTCCTTGCTTAGTTGCAACCTGAATAAGTGGCAGGGTTCAGAAGAAAGACCGGTAAATTCAATGCCGGGCCGCGTCTCGGCGACGGCGCACAGGCCCTGGCTTGTTGGCGACTACGCACATCCGCCAATAGTCCAGGCAGATGAGCGGCAGCGCCGCGCCCGCGCTTTATCGGTTGCCGACCGGCTCGCATGGGCCAGGGCACTACGAACTGGCCCTGGTTGCCGGGACCGTCCGTAGTCCCCCCGCATTCCAGCCGTTAAGGCAATGGCCGCACTCTGGCTGGCATCGCATAATCAAACTGAGGTACGATCCCCTGGTCCGGACTTGCCCGGAAACGTGGGTTGAGGCATAGGGCCCGGCCGCTCAGAAACCAGATAATCATGAGGGAGGGCAGACATGACGACGTCGCGGCTGCCCGCCTGGGCCCGGCCCTCGGACATTGCAGACCTGATGCGCCTGTCGGTGCCTATCGCCATCAGCCGGATGGCGATGATGCTGATGGGGGTTACGGATGCCATCGTGCTCGGCCAGTATGCGCCGGGCGAGCTCGCCTACGTGCTGAATGCCTGGCTGCCGATGGGTATTTCCCTCGGGCTTGGCCTCGGCATCCTGCTCGGCGTGCAGGTGCTCACCTCCGAACTCCTCGGCGTCGGCCGGGAGAGGGATTCCGGCCGGATCTTCCGGCGCGGGCTTCTCTGGGGCGCGCTGCTCGGCGGCGCGCTGACCCTGATTCTGATCCCGACCGCAGGCTCGTTCTTCCACTGGATTTTCGTGACCATCGCCCCGCCGAGCGAGGCTGCCGGAATCGATGCGCCGCCGGAAGTCGTCGCCGCGGAAACCGCCTCGGTCACGCGCATCCTCGCCTTCGGCCTGATGGGCCACATGCTCAGCCAGGCCTGCAGCTATTACCTCGAAGCGCTGCGCCGGCCGCTGCTGGTCACCGTCGTCATGTACGCAGGCGTTGTCCTGAACCTGTTCCTCAACCTCGCCTTTGTCGGCGGCTGGTGGGGCATGCCGCAGATGGGCGCCGAGGGTGTTGCCTGGGCAACCTCGATCACGCGCTGGCTGATCGTCATCGTCATGCTGATCCTCGTCGCGCGCCTCACGCCCGGCTTCCGGCGCTCGCCCGCTGCGCCGGCCGGCGAAGCGCGCCGCCAGCTGGAAGTCGGCACGGGGACGGCGGTCAGCAATGTCGCCGAATGGGGCGGTTTCAACATCACTTATGTGATCGCGACCTGGATCTCGATCGCGGCCAACTCCGTCTATGGCTACACCGTGCAGGTGATGGGCCTGTGCTTCATGTTCTATCTCGGCATCGCCTCGGCCACGTCGGTGCGCGTGGCCGAAGCCATCGGACGCGGCGAGGCGCAGGAAGTCAGGAATGCCGGGCGCCTCGGCGTGGTCGCCACGATTGCCATGGGCCTCATACTGGCCATCATCCTCACACTGTTTGCCGGGCCCATCTCGACGCTGCTGGTGCGCGAGGACGCCGTCATCGGCGGCGTGGCGCTGGCGCCCGCGATTGCGGCGCTGCTCTGGCTCGCGGCGCTGGCGACGATCTTTGACGGGCTGCAGGCCACGGCCTCGTTTGCCTTGCGGGCGCAGGGTATGGTCTGGCTGCCGACCCTTATCCATGTCGGCTCGTTCTTCGTGGTGATGATCCCGGTCTGCTACTGGCTCGGCATTACGCAGGGCGGCGGCGCATTGGGCGTGCTGCAAGGCGCGATGGCGGGCGTGTTCGTGGCGGGCGCGCTGCAGGTGGCCCTGCTGGAATGGAAAGCGGCGCGCCCCATCAAGGAACGCGCCGCCGGATCCGTCTTCATATCCCACTGAAGGGGCAGGACGCCTAGATGTCTTTGAGGACCGAGGCAGGCTTGAACGCCACCGAGGTTTTCTCAGGAATCTTGATCACTTCCTTGGTGGCCGGATTGCGGCCTTCACGGGCATTGCGCGTCTTGGCGACGAACGTGCCGAAACCAGCGATTGCAACCTGTTCGCGACCTTTGACCGAGCCTGCGATGGTGTCGAAAACAGCGTCAACGGCCTTGCCGGCGTCGCTCTGGGACATGCCGCAAGCGGTGGCCACTGCTTTGGTCAGTTCACCCTTGTTCATAGGGGTTCTCCTCTAGATTAAAATGACGAGCAATCGCCATTGGGGCGACTTACCCACGATTCGAAACCGATGGATACGCCGGAAGCCCAGTAGACACGGGCTAAACGCCCAGAATCCAGCCCTCTTCGCCGGTAATGAGGGCGATCTGTTCTCCGGAAAGCGTTTTGCCTGTGGAAAAAGTCGCTCCAAGCGCGTTTTTCTCGTCCAGATCCGCGTAGTGGCGGGCAATCTGGCGCACCTGGGCCTCATCGGCGACCTCGCCCTTCTCGGGCTTCGGCTTGACCAGGGAGGGGTAGATTTCCGCGATCACGACCTCGATTCCGTCAAGCATTTCCGCTGTAACCGGGCCGCCTTCGCCCAGCTCGAACGGCCACACGCGGGCGTTGGGCCAGGCCTGCCGGAGGGCATGCACATGCGGGATGCCGGTGAGGCTCTGGCTGCCGACAGATCCTGCGCCGTAAAGTTGCCAGCAGGATTTCGGCGACGCGCCCGGCACCGAGCGCAGGTGTTGTTCGGCGAGGCGGAATTCCGCGAGCGGCTTGTCGGGGGTGAACCCGGTTTTCGTTGTCGACAGGGTCGTCGCCTTGTCGGCCGGCGGCGCGCCCCAGAACGGAAACGGGCCTTTCGAGATCGTATAGTTGAGGCCGGCCGCGATCGCGAAGCGTGGACGCGAGTTGTTGTCCGGTTTGTCCTTGTAGCGCGTCGCGAGGTGGGCATGCATGGCGGCCCATGGCGCCTGCTTCGCTGTGTCGAGGCCCAGCGCCTTCGCGGTGCCTGCCGGATAGCCGAGCGAGAAGTCGAACCCGAGCAGCACCTTGTCGCCGCGCCTGGTGAGCTTGGCGACCATGTCCTCGATGAACGCGCGCGCCTTCAGGCGTGTGTCGATGTTCACCGCCTTGAACTGCAGCTTCAGCCGGGCGTCCTTCATCAGGACACCGATCCAGATGGAATTGGGACCAAGCGCGGGCTTCGCGGCCGCGCTCCAGTCCACCATGATGTAGGCGTCGAACAGGGCAGCCATGGCGTTACGCGAGTTTGACCAGCATCTTGCCGGTATTGGCGCCGGTGAACAGACCGAGGAAGGCTTCAGGCGCCTTCTCGATTCCGGTCATCACGGTTTCCTCGTATTTCATCTGGCCGCCGGCGATCCACTTCGCCATGTCGGCCATGAAAGCCGGCTGCATGTCGGCATGGGTGGAGACGATGAAGCCCTGCAGCTTCAGCTGCTTGCCGACCGCCTGGATGATATTGTGCGGGCCGGTCGGCGTGCCGGTATCGTTGTACTGCGCGATCATTCCGCACAGCGCGAACCGCGCCATCGGGCGGGCCATCTCGATGGCTGCTGTCAGGTGGTCGCCGCCGACATTATCGAAGTACACGTCTATGCCCTTAGGCGCGCCAGCGCGCAGGGCGGCCACGAGGCCTTCAAAACCCCTGGCCTGCTTGTAATCGATCACGTGATCGGCGCCGAGCGACTTGACCAGCGCGCACTTGTCCGCCCCGCCGGCCGAGCCGATGACGGTCGCGCCCTTGATCTTGGCAATCTGCACGACGGTCGAGCCGACCGCGCCCGCAGCGCCCGAGACGAACACGACGTCGGTGGGCTTCAGCTCCGCCACGCGCAGGAGGCCCGCATAGGCCGTCAGCCCTGGCATGCCGGCAACGCCCAGGAAGGCGCTTTCCGGCAGTCCTGTGGCGGGCAGCTTCTGTACCGCTGCGGCCGCAGGCTTGGCGGTCCACGCCGTGCGCCAGCCGAGGAAGGAGGAGACGAGATCGCCAGCCTTGTAGTCAGGATGCGCGGAAGCCGCGACGCGCCCGACCGCGCCGCCCTGCAGCGTCTCGCCGATCTGGAACGGCGGCACATAGCTCTCGCGGTCATACATCCGGCCGCGCATGTACGGGTCCACCGACATCCAGGTATTCATGACCTGTATTTCACCCTCGCCGGGCGCCGCCACTTCAATCGTCTTCGTCTGGAAGTCCGAAAGTTTCGGCATGCCCACAGGGCGGGCCGCGAGGGACCATTCGGTCGAAGTCAGCTTGGCCATATCCATTACCTTTGTCTTGTTTTGTCCGGGTTCACATGAACCGGCTGGCGCGGCCTGTGAAGGGGGCCGGGCGAAGAATCCGGCGTGCCTGCGACACTTGCAGCCCGGCGCGCGGGGTGTCATTGCGGAAGGCAAAAGGGACGGGAAGCGGCATGACGAAGCTGAAAGTGGGCGTTGCAGGCGCCGGCGTGTTCGGAAACTACCACGCCCAGAAGGCCGCCGCCTCGGCGCGCGCCGACCTGATGGGCATCTTTGATGTCGATCTCGCCCGCGCCGAAAAGCTCGCCGAAACCTTCGGCACGAAGGGCTACAGCGATTATGCCGAGTTCCTGAAAGTCTGCGACGCGGTTGTCATCGCCGTCCCCGCCACCTGGCACGAATCTCTCGCCCGCCAGGCGATCGAGGCGCACTGCCATGTGCTGGTCGAAAAGCCGCTGGCTCTGTCCGGCGTGGCCGCGCGCGACCTTGCCGATGAAGCCGCCGCCCGGGGACGCATCCTGCAGGTCGGCCACCAGGAACGCTTCGTCGCAAACGCGATGGGCGTGCTCGCCATTCCGGAAGTTCCGTTGCTGGTCGAATCCGTGCGCTCAGGCCCCGCCGCGCCGGGAGGGCGTGCCGGCGACGTGTCGGTGATCTGGGACCTGATGATCCACGATCTCGATCTCGCCGCGATGATGCTGGGGCGCGAGTTCACCGGCGTCGAGGCGGCCGGGCGGCGCGTGCATTCGTCCCATATCGATGAAGCCGAGGCGGTGTTCACTTATGCGGACGGCGGCAAGGCCAAGCTGCGCGCCAGCCGCGCCGCAGAATTGCGTGAGCGGACGATGCGCGTCGTCTATCCCTCCGGCGAAATCGACATCGACTTTCTCACCCGCAAGCTGAAGAACACGACGCCTTACGAAGTGCGCGTGGACATCGCGGCCGAGCTGCCTGATCCGCTCGGCGCGGCCGACGAAGGCTTCTATGCCGCCTGCCTCGGCCTCGCGCGCAGCCCCGTGCCCGCGCATGGTACAGTCGCGGCCGTGGCAATGGCGCAAGCGGCCGAGGCCGCTGTGCTGGCGGGCGTGCGCTAAGCCGGCGGCGGATCCTTCTTCAGTGACGGCGCCGCCATCGGCATGGTCAGCATCGTGCTTGCGGCGGCCATCAGCAGCGACGCCGTGAAGGCCGCATTGCTGATGATCCCCCGGTCCGGCAGGATGCTGGCGAAGATGATCATGATCAGTGCCTTGGTCTGCAGCAGCCAGCCGATCTGCCAGGCTTCGCCGCGCTTCCATTTCAGCAGATGTCCGGCGGCGGCAACACCGGCAAGCTTGCCCCCTACGGACGCCGCGCGCAGCAGGCCGGCCGCTCCGAACACTGCGGCGCCGCCCGCGCCCCATTCGGTCCGCAGGCCGGTTGAGAGGAAGTAGACCGGCATCACGGCCAGCAGGATGTGATTGCGGAAAAGGTCCATCTGCGCTTCGTCAAAGGTATCCCGGTCGAGGGTGGCCCCCGCAAGAAAGGCGCCGACCATGAAATGAAGCCCTGCCCAGTCCGCGAACAGGGCGGCGCTCGCCATCCAGATCAGGCCGGCATACCAGCGATCGCTTGCCGGTATCGGGACCATCAGCTTACGGATTGCATCGGCCATTGCGGCGAACAGGACGAGGAAGAAGCCGTGCCGGCCGATGCGTTTCCAGTTGAGCAGGATGACCGCCAGCACGCCCCAGATCGCGATGTCGTCAAGGCTGGCATAGCGCAGCACCCGCTGGCCGAGCGGCAGGCGCAGCAAGGCGAGCTTTTCGAGAAGCACCACGAGGATCGGCAGAGCGGCCACGGCGCAGGACATGCCGTAATTGCCACGGCGCAGCGTTCGGCCCGATCCAGCCCTGTCCCGATAGCAGCATGATCCAGGCGCCGCCGCACCCGAACAGCAAGGGCGTGACCAGGGCCAGGCCGGCCGTCAGGCCGGTTTCCCCCCGATTGTGCCAGACAGATCTGAGATCCAGTTCGATGCCGGCAATCCAGACGAAGATCATCACCGCCCATGTCGCGACGCCATCCAGCATACGGATGACATCCGGCTGGAAGACAAAATCATAATAGGCGGGGAAGGCTGAGCCAGGCACGCCCGGGCCGAGAAGGATGCCGCAGAGACTCTGCACCACGACGAGCGGCGCAAAAATACTCTGTCCTGAGGCCGCGCCAGACCAGGTATGGCACAGCGATGATGATCAGCATGGCGATCAGGTAAATTTCCGTGATCGACATTGGTGTGGCTCCGGCAGGGATTGTCAGGTCAGGTCCTGAGGCGGTCGCGGAAGGTGATGCGGGCGCCCGTGCGGGTCTCGGCAGGCCCCACGAGCTTGATCAGTTCGCGGGCAACCTCCTGCGGCGGGGGCAGTGTCATCGGGTCTTCGCCCGGCATCGCTTCGGCGCGCATGCCGGTGCGAACGGCGCCGGGGTCGAACAGGTTGACGCGCAGGGCCATCTTCTCGTTCTCGTCCGCCCAGGCTTTGACCAGCGCTTCGAGGCCCGCCTTGGACGCCTGGTACGGCCCCCAGAAAGCGCGCGGGCGCGCCACTACGCCGGAGGTCACGAACACGGCGCGCGGCGCAGCCGACTGGTGCAGCAGCGGCCCCAGCGCGCGGATCAGGTGGGCGTTGGCGGTGAGGTTTACCTGGATGGTTTCCTCCAGGCTACGCGGCCCGGTTGTCTCCAGCGGGCCGAGGGTGCCGAGCAGGCCGGCATTGGCGACGAAGCCGTCCAGATGCCCGAACTTCTCCGTCAGCGCCTTGCCCAGCGTCTCGATGCCCTTGGTGTCCTTAAGGTCCATCGGCACCAGCAGCGCCTCGGAGCCGAGCGCGCGGATCTCGTCGTCCAGCTTCTGAAGCGCGGCCTTGGAGCGCGCCACGGCGATCACGAGATCACCCTGGCGGGCAAGCTCAAGGGCAACGGCGCGGCCGATGCCGCGCGAGGCGCCGGTGACGAGAATGAGGCGGGGAGTATGGGTCATTGCGCGGCGTGTAGCGCGCGCTTTACACGTCGTCCAGAAGCGAGAGCTGGCGTTCCTTGTCCGCCTGGTCCTGCTGGTAGTCGACCAGGGGGGTCGGATACTCGCCGGTGAAACAATGATCCGAGAATTGCGGGATCATGCTGTTGCGCAACGGCTCGCCAATCGCCTTGTAGAGGCCGGGCACCGACAGGAAGCCGAGGCTTTCGACCTTCAGCTCCTTCACCATCTCCTCGTGCGTGTGGTTGGCGGCGAACAGCTCGGACTTGCCGGCCATGTCGATGCCGTAGAAATCCGGGTTGAGGATCGGCGGGCTGGCGGAGCGGAAGTGGATTTCACGTGCGCCGGCCTCACGCACCATCTGCACGATCTTCTTGGACGTGTTCCCGCGCACGATGGAGTCGTCGACGAGGATCACGCGCTTGCCTTCAAGCGCAGCGCGGTTCGGGCTGTGCTTCTTGGAAATCGCCGTCTGGCGGCCCAGCTGTGTCGGCTGGATGAAGGTACGCCCCACATAGTGGTTGCGGATGATGCCCATCTGGAAAGGGATGCCGGAGGCCTCGGAGAAGCCCAGCGCGGCCGGCACGCCGGAGTCCGGCACCGGCACGATCACGTCGGCATCTGCGGGCGTCTCGGCGGCCAGCTGATGCCCCATCCGGCGGCGCACTTCGTAGACCGAGCGTCCCTGGATGAAACTGTCGGGCCGCGCGAAGTAGACATACTCGAAGGCGCAGGGCGAAGGCGGGCGCGGCGCGAAGGCGCGGAAGCTCTCAAGGCCCTGTTCGGAAATCACGACGACTTCGCCATTCTCGATCTCGCGCACGAACTCGGCGCCGATGATGTCGAGCGCGCATGTCTCCGAGGCCAGGACGTAGCCTGTGCCCAGACGGCCGAGCACCAGCGGGCGCAGGCCGATGGGGTCGCGCGCGCCGATCAGTTTCTTGCCGGTGAGCCCGACAAGCGCATAGCCGCCTTCGATCTGGTGCATCGCATCGATCAGGCGGTCCACAAAACGCTTCTTAGGGCTGCGTGCGACGAGATGCAGGATCACCTCGGTGTCCATCGTGGACTGGAAAATTGCGCCGTCCCTGACGAGCTGCTGGCGCACCTGGCGCGCGTTCGTCAGGTTGCCGTTATGCGCGACCGCGAAGCCGCCGATGGCAAGGTCGGCAAAGATCGGCTGGATGTTGCGCAGCATCGGCCGGCCCTGGGTGGAGTACCGGTTGTGGCCGATGGCGGAATGGCCGGGAAGGCGCTGGCGCAGGTCGCCGCCAAAATGCTCGCCGACGAGGCCCATATGACGTTCGGAGTTGAAGCGCTTGCCGTCGAAACTGACGATCCCGCAGGCTTCCTGTCCCCGGTGCTGCAGCGCGTGCAGACCGAGGGCCGTCAGGAGGCTCGCTTCCTTGTTCCCGAACACGCCGAATACGCCGCACTCTTCGCGTGGCTTGTCGTCATCATTGTCGAAATAGGCCATCGGAAGGTCCGACTCGCTTTGGGGGGGGCCAGTATCGCAGCGGGATATAGTGGGCTTTCGCCCCGGGCGAAAGGGCGCACCTGTCATCTGGATGTCATGACGCCGGGTCGCGCCTCAGAGCATCCGCGCAGGCGTCAGTTTCGGATGGATAACCAGAACGTCAAACAGCGAGTCCGGCGGAATCTGCACGAGGTCGGAAGCTTCAGGCGCCTCGCTCGCGGCGGCGCCGTACCAGTCGAGCCCGATGGGTGTCCGCCGCCATTCGCGCAAAAGGTCAGTTTCAGGCAGGTTGGCGAGGTCGAACCAGGCGGTTTTCGTGCTCGCATCTGCCAGCAGGCCGTTCAGCGTAGCCGGCTGAGCCTTACGTGAGATTCGCACCTGCGGCGCGCCGGGCGTATTGCCGGCACTCGTCGGGATCGCGAGGAAGGTCGCCTCGG
>CALGEF010000062.1 GCA_937881755.1 uncultured Acidobacteriota bacterium | reverse complement strand
CGCCGGAGGTCAGGCGGATTTCGGCTTGCTGGGGCGTGAAAGCCGCCGGGTCCACCCCGTCATCCGTCCAGACCGAGATCCTGCGGGCAAGCTGGCCTGTCGCCTCGTCGACAACCCGCCCGGGCCGGAAGTCGTCCAGGCCAACCCGGCCGAAGCGCAGCGCCGTCGCCCCGCAATAGGCAAAGCAGAGGCGCGCATAGGACGAAGTCATGCCCGCCTGCCAGGGGCGTCCGACCAGCCGCTCGATCAGCGGCGGGGCCATGAGGCGGACCTGCGCGATATCCGACACCGCGCCGATCCGCGGCGCCAGCTGCAGCATGAGTTCGATACCGCCCTGGCAGGCCCGGCCCGTCGGGAAGGGCTTGTGGCTGACTTCGGCAATCCGCCAGACCTGGCCGAGGCCGCCGCGCAGGACCGAGGGGTCTGCGGCGTCTTCAAACAGGCGGAAATAGCCGAACGGGCCTTCAAGGCTGTCATGGGGACCGGGCACGCCGAGACCTGCAAGGTCGGCGGCCGCGACCGCGCAGCGCGCCGCATTGGCGATCTGGAGCGGGAGAGCAGGCTTGCCTTCGACATGCGCCTGCATGGTGCCCGCATTGAAAGCGAGCGCGTAGCCGAGTGCGTCGCGCGCCTGTTCGTGACTGAACCGGCGCAGCCGGCTGAGCGCCAGCACCGCGCCGAAAAGACCGGCATTGGCCGGACGAAAGAACTTGATCGGACTGCGTGCGGCAACCCCGAGGCCTGCGGCAAGGTCGACCCCGACCGCGAGGGCCATGCACAAGGCTTCGCCCGTGACCGGGCCGGGCGCTGCATCCACATCCGCCATGACGGCGCCAAGCACGGTTGCCATCGGATGGACGACGGCCGGTTCGTGGACGCAGTCGAACTCCTGGCAATGGATCTGGAAGGCATTCACGAAGGCTGCCGTCGCCGGCGTCACACCGCTGCCGGGCGCGCCCCAGATCCGCGCCGGACCGGGCCCGCCCCAGCCCATCGCCGCCCGGCGCACATCGGGGGTGAGCGGATGGGCGGCGCCGGCAATGCCGACCCCGAGCGAATCGAGCAGGAATGTCTGCACGGCGCTGCGGGCAGGCTGGGGCAGGTCCCCGTAGCGCGCGCCAAGCCCGTGTTCGATGACAGCGTCGACTAGAGGGATCATCGCAGGCATGCCTCGAGCAGGCCCAGCAGGTCGCCGGGGGCCGCGCCGAGCAGCGCCGCCGTCTCCTCGCCGGTCCAGCCGGCAGAGGCCGTAAGACGGCGTGTCTTGGTCATAATGTCTTCGTCCGTAAGCGGATTTTCCGGGTCTCCCCAGGCGTCGGGGACGCAGGCACTCTCCCCGCCGCGCGATACCCGGGCGCCGAAGCGGCCGGGATAGAGCCGGGTAAAGCCTTCGTCCTCGCGCACGTCCACCAGCGCCCGCATGGCCGCAACCGGCGGGTCGTCGATCGCGGCAAGGGAGAAGTCGGCAAGGCCCGGCTCACCACGGACAAGCACCGCCGCAACCGCATGCTGGAGGGAGAACTTGGCTTCAGCCACGGTGCGCGGCGCCGGGTTGTCGCAGAAGGCCAGCGCGTCGCGGTAGGTCTCGACGAGAATGCGGCCTGCCTGCGCGCGCCCCCGCAAGGCGAGCGCGGCGTCGATCGCGGCATGGGCGTGACGGCAGGCAGGCCAGGGTTTGGTGCTGACATCGGCAATCAGCCAGGGGCTCGGATAGGCCGCAAGAACGCCGAGGGGGTCTTCGCCCGGGCACATCGCGGCAAAGAACCCCTGCGGGCCCTCAAGGATCGAGGCCGGGCCATTCACGCCGCCTGCGGCCAGCCGGGCGGCCGTCAGGCCGGCCCGCGCGGCGTGCGCGGTATGCAACTGCTTGCCGTGGCTGGCGGGTTCGTGGCGCGTCTGCCAGAGCCCCGCCGCCTGGCTGACCCCGAGGGCGAGGGCATGGACGAGCCTGTCTTCATCCAGGCCCAGCAGTCGCCCGCAGGCCGCCGCCGCGCCGATTGCCCCGCAGGTCCCGGTATTGTGCCAGAGGGCGTAATGGCCAGGCCCGACAGCGCGGCCGAGCCGGATGGTCGCCTCGTAGCCGCAGACAACCGCGTCAAGCAGGCCGGCCGGCGGCGCGCCGGTATCTGCCGCCAGCGCCAGCACTGCCGGAACAATCACGGGGCCCGGATGCAGCAGCGCCCGCTTGTCAACGTCATCCATTTCGAGAATGTTGCCGAGCGCGCCCCAGGCGAAGGCCCGCCCTCCGGGCGATGCGTCGATAGACTTCAGGAAGGCGCGTCCGGCAGGCTCCTGCGCGCCGGCCGCAGCACACCCCGCCCAGTCCAGCAGGCGGACCGCAGCGCGGCGGCGCGCCTCCTGCGGCACTGGACGGCGCAGGTGTTGCACCAGATACTGAAGCACCGGGGAAGTGAAAGTTTGTCCGGACATAAGAAAAGTCCTAGCACAGGGAGCCGGAATTCGTGAACACCAAACTTGACGCCCGGAGCGACAAAATCGAAACAGGCCCATGACCCAGGTATTGACCCCGCCCCGCAAGCCGGCCCAGCCCCGCTACCGCCAGATTGCGGCCCTGCTCAGGAAGCGCATCACCAGCGGAAAACTCAAGCCGGGCGATTCGCTTCCGACCGAAATGGACCTGTGCGCGACCTTCAGCATTTCGCGCCATACCGCCCGCGACGCCCTGCGGCTTCTCTCCGATGACGGACTGATTGAACGCCGCCGCGGCGCCGGGACCATCGTAGCCGAGCCCGGCCAGGCTGCCTTTGCGCAGGCCCTCGGTGATTTCGAATCGATCCTCCAATATGCCCGGGAGGCCCGCTTCGATGTCACTGTGGAGCGCGACGCCGATCCGGACTCCATGCTGCGGCTCGCACTGACCGGCCCCTATCGCCAGTTCATCGGTTTCCGCAGGACCGGCCGCCAGCCGCCCCAGGCGATCACGGCCGTTTATGTGCGCCGGGACCTGGCGCCGGACGCAGCCACGATTTCCGGCCTGGCTGGCTCAGTCTCCGAGTGGATCGAACAGATCCACGGTCTCAGCATCGACCGGGTCACCCAGCGCATGGAAGCGGTCGCGCTGAATGCCAGCCAGGCCCGCCGTCTCGGCACACAGACCGGGTTTCCGGCGCTGCGGACAGTGCGCCGGTACAGCGACAGTTCAGGCGACCCGGTCCTTGTCTCCGAAAGCCTGCATCCTGCCGGCCGATTCGCCTATGAAATGAAACTCGACCGCAGGCGCTAGCCGACGCGCGCCTCGTCGCACAGGGTGCGGCGAAACAGGGCGCCGTCGCGGAACCAGTGCCAGGTGCGGGCGCGGCGAAGCCCGCCTTCAGCCAGGATGATCACCTCGACGAAATGCGCGCCCGGCTCGTCCCGGCGCTGCAGGTTGAGGAGCACCACCCCGTCCGCCGTCTCCCAGCTCCTGCCGGTAAAGGTCGGCGTATCGAACCAGAGATGGTCGCCGCGCGCAGTCCCGTCAAAGCTCGCCCGCGTCACCTCGCCCGCAGACGAGACAAGCTCGATCCTCTGGCGGTAGAAGACCGGCCCCTGCTCAGGAAACTCACACCAGACGGTGGACGCCGTCTCCGCCTCGAGCGCGCCGTCGGCGCCGAGATGCCGGTAGGTCCCCTTCCAGATCCCTGCATGCGCCCGGTGGGCCGGAAAGCCATCTGTCATATTGTGCCCCTTCGCCTGAGTTCTGCAATGGCCTGCGGGCTCAGCCCGGCCTGCGCCGCGACGTCGGCGCTGTCCTCCCCGAAGCCGGGAACGCGGGTCACCGGCTGCGGCGGCTCGCGCCGGAACCGGATCGGCGGGCCGACATGACGTGCTCCGGACGCGTCCGTGAACACCATCCCGCGTTCCGCCGTGAACGGATCATCAAACGCGTCCTTCAGGCTGCGCGACCAGCTCCAGCAGCAGTCGACTTCCTGCAGGAGCGCCTGCCAGTGGGCGAGCGGCGCGGCCCTGAAGGTTACCCGGAAGAAATCGCGCAGGGGCGCCTGCCCGGGGCCGGGCGGCTGGCGGGCATAGGGCGCAAGGTCCGGGCGGCCGAGGGCCTTCAGGAGATTGTCGGCAAACTTTACCTCCGAGCCGCCCAGGATCAGGAACCGGGCATCTTCGGTTTCATAGATGTTGTACATCGCGCTGCCGCCGAAGCTGCGCATGTCCCTGGCCACCGGCGCACGGTTGCCGGCAAAGACCGGCCCGAGGACATTCGGCGTCCAGGAAAGGGCTGCGTCATACATCGACATGTCGATGAAATCCCCGAGCCCTGTCTTTTCCCGCCGGTAAAGCGCCATCAGGATCGCCGAGAGCGACAGCATCGAGGCGGCGGCGTCCGCAAAGGGAATGTTCGGCATCGCGGGCTTGCCGTCCTCCAGGCCCCGGTTGAGGTCGACAAGGCCGGTCATGCCGAGGACTGTCAGGTCATGGGCGGGCTTCAGCGCCAGCGAGGAGGACTGGCCGAAGGCAGAGATCGAGCAGTAGACGAGCCGCGGGTTGCGGGCCGAGAGGGTTTCATAGCCGGCGCCGAGACGTTTCATAACGCCGGGGCGGAAGGCTTCGACAAAGACATCGGCGCCCTCTGCAAGCCGGAGCAGCAGATCGAGGCCGTCCGGGTCCTTCAGATCGAGCTTCAGGCTGCGCTTGCCGCGCGCAATATTGCGCAGCCAGACCGAGACGCCGTCATCCGTGCGCTCACCGATTTCGCGGACCGGTTCGCCAACCCCGTTCGCCGGCTCGATCATGATCACGTCTGCCCCGTGATCGGCCATCATCATCGTCATGTGCGGCCCGGGCAGGAAGGCCGACAGGTCGAGTACCCTGAGACCTTCCAGCTTCACAGGCCGAACTCGTCATTATGCTCGCCAAGCCCCGGCGCGCGCGTCATCGCGGGGCGCGCGCCATTGATGCGGAACGGCGAGGCGAGGGCCCGGTGCCCGCCGGCTGCCTCCGGATGCCGGAGCTGCGTCGTCATGCCGGTCTCGGCCACATAGGGATTGTCGAGCGCGTCCGCCAGTGAGAGGACCGGGGCAAACGGGACCTGCCCGGCCAGGCGGGCGGTCCAGTCCGCCGTGCTGCGCCGGCCCATCACCGCATCGACAGCTTCGGTCAGGCCGGCCAGGTTGGCGCGGCGCGCGCCGGTCCCGGCAAAGCGCGCATCAGCGGCAAGATCGCCTGCCTCCGCCAGCGTGCACCATAATTCCCAGAACTTCGGCGTCTGGCACATCAGGAGCCCCCATCCGTCGGCGGTGCGCACAAGCTGGGACGGGGCGATCGAGGGATGCGCCCCGCGGGGCAGCCGCTCGGTTTCATGTCCCCGGTTGAGATACCAGGTCGCCGGGTAGGAGAGCTGGTGGAGCGCGGTATCGAACAGGCAGACATCGATATCGCTGCCCGCCCCGGTGCGCATCGCGCCGATGATCCCGGCGAGCAGGCCGGCCGCCATCTGGCTGCCGGTATGGAAATCAACGACCGACAGTCCGCAGCGCACGGGCGGCCCCCCCGGCTCGCCCGTCAGCAGCATGAACCCGCCTTCCGCCTGCATCAGGTAGTCATAGCCTGGCCAGTCGGCGCGCGTCGTGTTACGTCCGTAGGCGGACAGATGGGCGCAGACGATCTTCGGATTGACGCGCCCGAGGACCTCATAGGTGAGGCCAAGCCTGGCCGGCTGGTCGCCGCGCAGGTTGTTGGCGACCGCGTCGGACTGGCGCACGAGCTGTTCGAAAGCCGCCCTTCCGTCCGGTGATTTGAGGTCCAGCGAGACCGACTTCTTGCCATAGGAAAAAGTCTGGAAGAAATCGGAATCCGCCTCGCCGAGGAGGAAGGGCCCGACACTGCGCGAGACATCGCCGCCCCGGGCCGCGTCCTCGATCTTGATCACTTCGGCGCCGAGCTGGGCGAGCAGGAGCGTGCCATAAGGCCCCGCGCCATACTGTTCGACCGACAGGATCCGCACGCCGGCGAGGGGAAGGCCGGCCATCAGGCAGGGTTCCGCTTGATCAGCTGGCGGGCGATGATGATGCGCTGCATCTCGTTGGTGCCTTCGCCGATACACATCAGCGGGGCATCCCGGTAGAGGCGCTCGATGACATATTCCCTGGAATAGCCATACCCGCCATGGATGCGCATCGCCTCCAGGGCGACTTCGACAGCGGTCTCGGAGGCGAAATACTTCGCCATGCCCGCCTCCATGTCGATCCGCTCGCCCCGGTCATAGGCGCGGGCTGCGTCCTCGACCAGCAGTTCGGCGGCCCGGGTCTTTGCCGCCATCTCTCCCAGCTTCAGCTGGATGGCCTGGTGCTCGCAGATCGGCTTGCCCATGGTCCGGCGGATCTGGGAATACCTGACGCTCTCGCTCAGGGCCCGGCGCGCGATGCCGACCGAGCGGGCCGCGATGTTGATGCGCCCGATCTCCAGCCCGCCGGTCGCCATGAAGAAGCCCTGCCCCTCCACCCCGCCGACCAGGCTGAGTTCTGCATCGCATTCGTAATCGTCAAAGATGAACTCGCCGGAATCGATCCCCTTGTAACCGAGCTTCTCGAGCTTCTTTCCGTTCCGGATCCCCGGCAGGGCCTTGCCGGTGACCGGATCGACCTTGGACGTAATCAGGATGGACATGCCCTTGTAGCGCGGCTCAGCGTCCGGATCGGTCTTGACCAGCAGCGCGACGCAATGGCCTTCGATGGCATTCGAAATCCAGGTCTTTGTTCCGTTCACGACATACCTGTCACCCTTGCGCCGGGCCTGGGTACGGATCGCCTGCAGGTCGGTGCCGGCATCGGGCTCGGTCAGTCCGAGCCCGCCGCGCAGCTCGCCGGTGGCAAACCTCGGCAGCCAGTATTCTTTCTGTTTCGGGGTCCCGAACTTCTGGACAACGGTCGCCATCATGAGATGGGAGTTGAAGATGCCGGTCAGGCTCATCCACTCCTGCGAGATCATCGTCACGATTTTCGAATAGGTCGACGCCGAGAGCCCGAGGCCGCCATAGTCGGGATGGATCAGCGCGCCGAACAGGCCAAGCCCGGCCATGTCGTTGACAAGGTCGGCCGGCC
>CALGEF010000061.1 GCA_937881755.1 uncultured Acidobacteriota bacterium | reverse complement strand
GCCCCTCACGGAGGGGATTGACGCCGTGGTCTACAACTCGCTGCGCGCCCCCGAAGCCTCGGTGGACGCGCCGGCCGTTTTCGTCGGGTTCGGCATCGATGCGCCGGAACTCGGCCGCGACGATTTCGCGGGCCTGGATCTCACCGGCAAGGTTGTGGTGATGCTGAGCGGCACGCCGAAAGGCATCGATAACGAAGAACGCGCCTTCTACGGAAACCGCAAGCTCAAGAACATCTCCGACCGCGGCGCGGTGGCGACCGTGTCGATCGAAACGCCAACCTCAAAGGGGGTGTATCCCTTCCAGCGCCTCCTGGCCGAAGGCCGCCTGGAAGGCGCCAGCCTCGCCTGGCTCCAGGCCGACGCCGCCGCCTATACCAACGCCCCCAATATCCAGGCGACATCCGCTGTCTCCCTGGAAGGCGCGCCCGCGCTGTTTGCAGGCGCCCCCGCAAACTGGGAGGCGATCATTGCCGCCGCAGAGGCCGAAGGCGGCGCCGTGACCGGCTTTGACATGCCCCTGACCATCTCGATCACCCAGCGCTCCACCCATGACACGGTCAGATCCGCCAATGTCGTCGGCATGCTGGAAGGCACCGATCCGGAACTGAAAGACGAAGTGATCGTCATCAGCGCCCACCTCGATCATATCGGGATTTCCAGGTCGATCGAGGAAGACACGATCAACAACGGCGCACTCGACAATGCGAGCGGCATCGCCACGATGCTGGACGCCGCCCGGATGCTGAAGAACGGTCCGCCGCTCAGGCGCACGGTCGTGTTCGCCGCCGTGACGGCCGAGGAGAAGGGCCTGCTCGGTGCCCAGTACTTCGTGATGAACCCGTCCGTACCCGGCACAATCGTCGCCAACGTCAATCTCGACATGCCGATCCTGACCTATGACTTCACCGACGTGATCGTCTACGGCGCGCTGCGCTCCAACATCGCGGCGACGGTGGAGACCGCAGCGGCGACAATGGGCGTGGCCATCAGCCCGGATCCGACGCCCGAGCAGGGCATCTTCACCCGGTCGGACCATTTCCGCTTTGTGGAAGCCGGCATTCCGGCCGTTTACCTCAAGCCCGGTTTCCAGAACGGCGGCGATATCGCCTGGGCCGATCACCAGGCCAGGAACTACCACCGCCCGTCGGATGACATGTCGAATAATCTCGACTTCAACGCCGCCGCCAGGTTCGCCGAACTGAATGCCCGCATCGCGCTGGCCCTCGCCAGTCAGGACGCGCGTCCGCTCTGGAAGAAAGACGATTTCTTTGCCCGCCAGTTCAACGGGCCGATGGAACCCTGACAGACCCAAGAAACGCCCCGGAGGACACTTCATGCATCCCTTTCACTACGCCAGATCCCACCCGGACAAGGCCGCGATCATCATGTCCGGCTCGGGCGAGGTGATCACGTTCAGGCAGCTGGACGAGCGCTCCAACCGCATCGCGCACGCGCTGCGCGCCGCAGGCTGCGCGCCCGGTGACACGATCGCGATCTTTGCCGAGAACTCGCCGCGCTATTTCGAGATCTGCTGGGCCGCTCAGCGCGCCGGGCTTTACTATGTGGCCGTCTCCTCGCGCCTGACAACGCCGGAAGTGGCCTACATCATCGAGGATTCCGGCGCGAAGCTTCTCATCGCCGGCGCCTCCAAGGGCAGCGTTGCGAAGGAAGTGAAAGCCGCCACCGGCCTTAAGGACAACTGGTCCATCGACGGCGCCATCGACGGTTTTGCAGCGATGGAAGATC
>CALGEF010000060.1 GCA_937881755.1 uncultured Acidobacteriota bacterium | reverse complement strand
AAGGCGTCGTCGAAACCATTGATACCGCCGGCGTGATGACGGCGCGCGACGGCCTGCCACCGGAATTGTTTCTGCGCGATACGCCGTTCACCACGCTGGGCGACGCCACGCGGACCCTGACCGAGAGCATCCGGCCAATCTTTGACAATGACATACTGAGCGGGCTGCATGCACTGAATGAAGCGATCGCCGATAATGTGAAATATACGGCTGGCTCAACAACAACAGACACGACAGCCGAAGAAGCCGTCAAATCCGGCTCCGGTGTCTGTCAGGATCATGCACACATCTTTATGACCTGTGCCCGCTCGATGTGCATTCCGTCTCGCTATGTCAGCGGGTAAATCCTGGCCGGCCAGGATAACGACAGCCATGTCGCCTCACATGCCTGGGCTGAAAGTTACATCGAAAGACTGGGTTGGGTGAGTTTCGATCCAGCCAACAGGCAATCAGCGACAGAAGAATACGTGCGCCTTGCCATCGGCTTTGATTATATGGGCGCGGCACCGGTCCGGGGATCACGCACCGGCGGCGGCGTCGAGGACCTCTCGGTCCACGTTCACGTCGAGCAAAGCCAGAACTGACCCTAGATCATCATCACAATGACGAACAGGAACAGCACGCTGAGCACGATCAGCGCCATGGTTCCGGCATGCATATTTCTCGACAATGTCGATTTGTTGCCATGCTGCCGTTCGATCATCGCGATCAGCTCGTTCAGGATGGTCATCGATTCGGTCCGGATCGTGCGATCAGCCCAGCCGATGACACGACCGATGCCGCGGAACACACAGGGCAGGAAGCGCCTGTAGATCCAGTCCGTGTCCAGGTTCGTTGATTTCAGCTCCGGCGGGTAAATCTTGTAGAGCATCAATACCGTGAACGCGAGCGCAGAGAACATCAGCAATTGCAGCTGCGTGATGACGTGTGCCGTGGTGTAGGGCACATAATCGACCGGGAACGGCAGGATGTCGTAAAGCGCCTTCGGATAAACACCGATGAAGATACACAGAAACGCGGCAAGCCCCATGGCCAGCAGCATGTTCCAGGGTGCTTCCTTGACGCGCCGTCCACTGTCATGGGCGAAAAACGCGAAGTAGGGGGATCTTGATGCCCGAATGGTGGAACACGCCGGCCGATGCAAACAAAAGGACAGCCCAGACAAACCAGCGATGATCGGCAGCCACGGCGGTCATGATCATTGATTTTGAAACAAAGCCCGAGAACAGCGGGAACGCCGAGATCGACGCCGCGCCAATGATGCAGAACCCTGTTGTCCATGGCATGGATTTGTAAAGACCGCCCAGTTCTGAGCCCTTGCAGGTGCCGGTGCGATACAGCACCGCGCCCATCGACATGAACAGGAGTGCCTTATAGAGAATATGGCTGAAAGCGTGCGATGCCGTACCGTTAAGCGCCAGTTCCGTACCGACACCGATGCCGACGACCATGAAGCCAAGCTGGTTGTTCAGCGAATACGCCAGCACCCGCCTGAGGTCATTTTCGATCACCGCATAGAAGATCGGGAAGGCTGTCATCGTGACGCCGATATAGATCAGCAATTCAGTCCCTGCATAGCCACGTGCCAGCGCATAGACTGCGAGCTTGGTTGTGAAAGCACTCAGGATCACCGTCCCGGTCACCGTTGCTTCCGGATAGGCGTCCTGCAGCCAGTTGTGCAGAAGCGGGAAGGCGCACTTGATACCGAAAGCGATCAGAATCAGGTTTCCGCCCAGCGTGCCGATACCGATCTTGCCGAAGTCGATCGAACCCGTTTGCGTGTACCAGACCAGGACACCGGCCAGCAAAATAACCCCTGAGCCGACCTGGATGAGCAAATAGCGCATCCCTGTTTTGTATGCCCGCTCGGTACGGCTGGCCCAGATCAGGAAGACCGACGATATAGCCGTCAGTTCCCAATAGACAAAAAGCGTTACAAGATCGCCGGCAAATACTGCACCGATGGCGGCACCTGCGTAGATCGGGGCCGACACCTGCTGCATGGTGTCCTTGTCATGCCATGCAAACAGCATGGAGAGGAATGCCGCGATATTGAAAATGTACCCCCAAACGCGCGACAGGGCATCGACACGTAAAACCTCGAACGTCAGACCGAGCGCTTCCATCGTGACGGAAGTGCCGTCAGCCAGGGTATGCACGTGCACAAAACCGATAATCGGGAGTGCCAGCAGATACCAGCGGCGCAAGGTTTGCGGCAGCAGCGGTACGAGTACCGCGCCAACAACCAGAATCAGTCCGGGATTGATATCACTCATCTTTGTCGTAATACCCTTCGTCCCGCATCAGAAAGACACGCATCAGTTTGGCGGCGAGCACCAGGCCGACGCACATGACAAAACCGTAGATGGCATAGAAGCCGAACCATTCCTCCGCGGCAAAATGCGGATGTTTATGATAGAAGGCATCCGCCGCGAAAAGCCCGGCGCACACAACAAAAATAGCAATGATGATCTTCCGGACATTCCTGGAATCATCCAGCCAGTATTTTTTCGGATCATTGATTTTAGGTGAATGCTGGCTCATCGATCAGCCTCCGAATACCGGTGTCAGGAATATACGGATACGATCCGCATAGAAGAACAAGGCGATGCAACCGAGCGTCGTCAGCATGATCGGTATCAGGCATATGATAGAAGCTTCGGCGACCCCCGCTCGTCCGAACGTCATATGTCTGAGCAGGGGGTGTGCAGGCGGCGCGTGGTGTGCGTCTTCGTCATGCCCATGCCCATGATGATCATCCGGATTCTCCTTGCCGAAGTAGCCATAAAGCACCACCGGCATCAGATACGCGATATTGAGCAGGGACGAGATCATCAGTACGGCGATGAAAATCACCTGATCCGTCTCGGCAGCGGCCAGCGCCAGATACCACTTCGACCACATGCCACCCAATGGTGGCAGACCGATGATCGACAACGAAGCAATAAAGAAACAGAAGAACGTTACCGGCATTTTACGGCCAAGGCCGCGCATGTCCGATATTTCGGTCTTGTGGGCAAACACGATGATCGCACCGGCACAGAAGAACAGGGTGATCTTGCCAAAGGCGTGCATGACGATGTGCAGCGTCGAGCCGAGCGCTCCGGTGTTGGTTGCCAGCATGGCGCCCAGCACAACGTAGCTGAGTTGCGAGATCGTCGAATAGGCCAGTCGCGCCTTGAGGTTATCCTTGCGCATGGCAACCAGAGACGACAGCAGGATCGTCATTGCCGCGACATAGGCCAGCCACGTCGACGCACCGGTGTTGCTCAACGTATCAAGCCCGAAGATGAAAACGCTGACCTTGACCACTGAAAAGACGCCTGCCTTGACCACGGCAACTGCATGCAGCAGCGCGCTGACCGGTGTCGGCGCCACCATGGCCGCAGGCAGCCAGCGGTGGAACGGCATCAGCGCCGCCTTGCCGATACCGAATATATACAAGCCGAACAACACCGCGATGATGCCTTCCGGTGCGTTACCGGCAAGGATGCCGCCTTGTTTGAAATCAAGGGTGCCGACCTCAACATAGGTCCAGATGGTCGCAGTCAGCAGAAACAGGATCGACGTCGATATCAGAATGCCAAGATAAACCCGGCCGGCACGGCGCGCCTCATCGGTACCGGAATGCGTGACCAGTGGAAACGTCGAGATCGTAAGGATTTCGTAGAACACGAACAAAGTCAGCATGTTGCCGGAAAAGGCAATGCCGATCGAGGCCATGATGGCGATGGCGAAGCAGAAGAAGAACCGCGTCTGGTTTTCTTCATGATGCGCGCGCATGTAACCGAAGGCATAGAACGACGTCAGGATCCAGAGGAAGCTGGCGATCCCGGCAAAGATCATGCCGAGGGGCTCCAGCATAAAGCTGATCGACAAGCCGGGCAGCATTTGCACCAGGGTCAGGCTCGGCCGTGCACCGGTATCGACAATGCCGATCAACTTCCAGACGACGCAGAACAGCAGTGCCGCCGTGATGACCGTCAGTCCATCGCGCACATTAGCTGAAGCCGGGCCTGAGAACAGCAGCAGAAAGGCCCCGAAAAAGGGGATCGCCAATGCCAGAAGAATGAGTGTCTCGGCGGTCATTTTGATCCCCCGAGTAGGTATTGCGCGGCGCTCATCGCGACATCACCGGTGTAGCTGGCATCAATGCCGAACCAGAAGGCGGCCCCCAACAGGATATACGTCGGCACCAGCAGGCTGAGCGGCGCTTCGCATTTATCTTCGGATCCAATGGCGGGATTGCGGAAATACATCACCTCGACCACCCGCCAGACATAGATCACTGCCAGCAGACTGGACAGCATGATCAGGATGGCCACCGGCCACAT
>CALGEF010000059.1 GCA_937881755.1 uncultured Acidobacteriota bacterium | reverse complement strand
GGCGGCTGCGGCGGGCGTCTCGTCAGGCGTCATCAAAGGCCTCGTGGGCATGGGCGCGCTGGAAGAGGTTGAGGAAGTCGTCGACCTTCCTTTCCCCGCACCCGACCCCGATCTGCCCGGCGCCGTGCTGACAGGCGAACAGGCCTCGGCCGCCGAAGAACTGCGTGAAGGCCTGCGCAGGGGCGGTTTTGCGGCTTACCTGCTCGACGGCGTCACCGGCTCAGGCAAGACGGAAGTCTATTTTGAAGCCATTGCCGAATTGCTGCGGTCGGACCCCGGGGCGCAGATCCTCGTCCTCCTGCCGGAAATCGCCCTTACGCAGGCGATCCTTGCCCGGTTCGACGCGCGCTTTGGCGCAGCCCCGGCGCCCTGGCACTCCGGCCTGAACCCGAAAGAGCGCCGCCGCACGATGCGCGAGGTGCTGCACGGGCGCGCCCGCATCGTCATCGGCGCGCGCTCGGCCCTCTTCCTGCCGTTCCGCAAGCTGAAGCTGATTATCGTGGATGAGGAGCATGACGGCAGCTACAAGCAGGAAGACGGCGTGACCTATCATGCCCGCGACCTCGCGGTGATGCGGGCCAAGCTGGAGGAAGGCGCCGTCGTGCTCGCTTCCGCCACCCCGGCGCTTGAAACGGTCGTCAACGCGGAAGCCGGGCGCTATGTCCGCCTGCGCCTCGCTGCGCGGCCAGGGACGGCGCGGTTGCCGCAGATCGAGCTGATCGACCTGCGCAAGGCGCCGCCCGAGAAGGGCAAGTGGCTTTCGCCGCTGCTCGCGCTCAGCCTGGCTGAGACGCTGGCAGCGGGGGAGCAGTCGCTGCTTTTCCTCAACCGGCGGGGGTATGCGCCGCTCGTGATCTGCAAGGCCTGCGGGGAAAAGCTCAAGTCCCCCGGCACCGAGAACTGGCTGACCGAACACCGCTATTCCGGCCGCCTGGTCTGCCACCTGACCGGCTATTCGATCCCGAAGCCGGCGACCTGCCCGAAATGCGGCGCCGCTGATTCGCTGATGGGGGTCGGCCCGGGGGTCGAACGGGTGGCGGAAGAGGTCCGCGTCCTGCTGCCGAACGCCCGGATCGAGATTTTCTCGTCCGACACAGCCCAGGGCGGCGAGGCGACGCGGGGGATCGTGGAGCGGATGGCGGCCAGCGGGATAGACGTGCTGATCGGCACGCAGATCGTGGCCAAGGGGCATAATTTTCCAAATCTCACGCTGGTCGGAGTGGTTGATGCCGACAGCGGCCTCAAGGGCGGGGACTTGCGGGCAGGGGAGCGGACCTATCAGCTCCTGAGCCAGGTCGCCGGCCGGGCCGGGCGGGCCGAGCGGCCGGGAAGGGCGTATGTCCAGACCTACACGCCGGACAACCCGGCCATGCAGGCGCTGGCGGCCAATGACCGCGATGGTTACCTGGCCATCGAGCGGGAAGTGCGGTCCGAACTGGGCCTGCCGCCGTTCGGCCGGCTCGCCGCTATCGTGTTGTCTGCCCCTTCGGCTGACCTTGTAGACAAAGCCGCACTGGAGATTGCCGCAGCGGCGCCAAATTCAGAAGGCATTGAACTGTTCGGACCTGCACCGGCCCCGATAACGGTCCTGCGGGGGCGCCACCGGAGGCGATTCCTCGTGAAGAGCCCCCGCTCGGTCGATCTTTCCGCCTATATGGCAGCCTGGGTGGGGCGCCTGAAGTTGCCATCGCAGGTGCGTCTGGCGGTCGATATTGACCCTTACTCCTTCCTGTAAACACTGGGGTTTCGGGGGAAGTTCACAGCTTTGCCATTTCGCCGCAGCGTCAGGCAGGGTGGCCATGTTGTCAGCGCAGTTTTCTGGTGTTAAGCGCCGCACAGTTCAGCAGGCACGCCCGGGTTGCGGTCGCCTGCAATTGACGTTTTTCGGGGCATTTCCGCCCTCCAACCGTGACGGATATCGACCTTGCCGGCATCGAGCGTGACGCAGACGAGTGAAGCAGCGCAGCGCTATGCCAGCGCGCTGTTCGAACTGGCGCAGGACAAAGGCGCCCTGGCCGCCGTGTATAAGGACTTCCGCTCTTTCGTGGGGAGCGTGCGCGCCTCGAAAGACCTCACGACGCTGCTCGACTCGCCGGCCTTCGGCCGGGACGTCAAAGTGAAGGCGCTGGGCGAACTGGCGAAGAAGGCCGGTTACTCGCCGATCTTCGGCAAGTTTCTCGGCGTGATGGCCACTAACGGCCGCGCGAAGGACATCCTCGGCGCCGAAGTCGCCTTCGATCAGCTCTACGCCAACCAGCGCGGCATCAAGCGCGCCGTCGTTCGCACGGCCAGGGAAATGAGCGGCGCCGAACGGGCGCGGATCGAATCATTGCTGGCCAGGCTTGTCGGCGGTGAAGTGGAACTTTCCAGCGAGGTTGATGCCTCGCTGATCGGCGGCATCCAGCTGCGTATCGGCTCCAGGCTTGTGGACGCCAGCGTTGCCGCCAAACTCAATCGCATGAACACCGCAATGAAGGGAGCATAAGAAGCTCGATGGATATTTCACCCGCAGAAATTTCGGGCATCCTGAAGTCGCAGATCGATAACTTCGGTGTTGATGCTGAAGTGTCGGATGTCGGCCAGGTCCTCTCGGTCGGCGACGGTATCGCCCGCGTTTATGGTCTCGACAGTGTTCAGGCCGGCGAGCTCGTCGAGTTCGAGGGCGGCATCAAGGGCATGGCCCTGAACCTCGAGACGGACAACGTCGGCGTTGTGATCTTCGGCGATGACCGCGGCATCA
>CALGEF010000058.1 GCA_937881755.1 uncultured Acidobacteriota bacterium | reverse complement strand
CGCGCCGGATACACGCCGGTCGGCAGGCGGATGGCACGAATGGTGATATTCACTTCGCGCTCGCCGTGCTTGCGCGCCAGATAAGGCAGCGTGCCGGTCTCGGCCCAGGCCACGTTGGCCCGGTTGCCCGCCTCTGCCACTCGCCGTGCCATCAGGTAGCTGCCGAAGGTGCCGGGGGGGAGAAATACGACCTGGCCGTCGACCAGGTGCGGCGCCATCAGGCGTGCGATGTCTTCCTGCGCGATCGCCGGCGAGGGAATGACAATCAGCTCCGCGTCTCGCAAGGCATCCGCGATATCGGCCGTGGCGAGCGCAAGCCGCACATCGCGCGCTCCGTCGGCGTCTTTCAGCGTGATGGAGCCAGCCTGCAGCACCGGTTTCAACGCTGTCGCGTCCCGGCGCCACAGGCGCGCCTCATGGCCGGCTTCGGACAGGTCCGCCGCCGCCGCGTAGGCACCGTGACCGCCGCCGAGAATTGCAATTTTCATGGGTCGACAGTTGAAAAAGTTGTTCATGAACTCAACGCGTCGTCGAGCTGGATCAGATGGATCTTGCGCCCGCCCAGTTCAGACTTGTAGGCTAGCGCGGCTTTCATGCCCTTGTCATAGGGGATGCCCAGCGAGGAGACCGGGCCCGACAGCGAGGTGATAAAGCCGACCTTCAGGTCGGCCGCCCAGGTGGACGCGGCGGTCAGGGCGGCGACGCCCACGGCGATTCCTGCAAGGACGCGGATTGGGGTTGAGACTTTTATGGCGATCGTCCTAATGATGTTGCGGGGTGACGGAATGTTGAAATGACGGGAAACATGATTATAGGGTCAGGCTGCCCACGCTGGTGCCGCCGCAGACGTAGAGCACCTGGCCCGTCACGTAGCTGTTCGCCGGATCGACGAAAAACCCCACCGCGCGCGCCACGTCAGCCGGCTCACCCAGGCGCTTGACGGGCACCGCGGCCGCCAGCTCGTACTCACGGTCGCTGCCCTTCGGAATCACCTCGTAGAACATGTCGGTGCAAATCGGTCCGGGCGCCACGGCATTGACCGTGATGCCCTTGGGCGCGAGTTCGAGCGCCCAGGTTCGCATCATACCGAGCATGCCGGCTTTGGTGGCGGAGTAAACGGTGCGCGTGACTGCGCCCACCGCGGCGCGCGACGACAGCAGGACCACACGGCCGAAGTGCTGCGCCCGCATCTGCGGCAAGGCCGCCTGCACGATCTGGATCGCACAGCCCAGATGCAGGGCGACAAGCGCGTCCAGGTCTTCGAGCTGCACCTCGCCCAGCAAGGCAGGACGGATCACGCCGGCGTTGTGGATCACCGTCGTGACGTCGAAACGGCGCACCAGATCTGTCGCCGCTTCGGCCGTGGCCCGGCGGTCAGTCAGATCGACTTCAATACTGTGTAACCGGGGATGCACCGTCTGCGGTTTTTCCAGTGACAACGACACCACCTCATACCCTTTGCCGAGCAAGTCTTCGCAGATGGCCTTGCCGATACCGGCGTTGCCACCAGTCACCGCTGCAACTCGGGTGGCGGCGCTCATGTGTCCTGACCCACCAGTGCCAACACCCGCAGCGGGCTGCCGCTGCCCTTTTCGATTTTCAGCGGGGGGCAAATCAGCACCGCGCCGGTCGGGGGTAACAAGTCCAGGTTGGTCAGGCACTGCAATCCGTAGCGGCCTGCCCCGTGCATGTAGTAGTGGCAGGGGTAGGGCGGGCGCAGGTGGTAGCCCTGGCCGGCATCCGTGCCTATGGCTTCGGAGCCAAAGCCAAGCACCTCACGCTGCTCCACGAGAAATCGCACCGCTTCGGTCCCTGGGCCGGGCGTGTGTTGTCCGGTTTCGTCGAAATTCTGGTAAGCCTCAGGATCGTGGCGTTTGGACCAGTCGGTACGCATCAGCGCCCAGGCGCCTTTCGGTATGCGGCCATGGTTGGCTTCATGACGTTCGATATCTGCGATCGTCAGGAGGTAGTCCGGGTTGGCACTGGCCTCGCTGGTGCAGTCGATCACGCAGGCAGGCGCAACGAAGTGCTGCACCGGAATGGTGTCGACCGAGTTGTTGGCCAAGTTGCGGCCCGAGATCCAATGGATGGGCGCGTCAAAGTGGGTGCCGGTGTGCTCGCCGCAGGAAAAGTTGTTCCAGTACCAGGAGGGGCCGCGCTCATCGTATTTAGAGACCTCCTCGATGCGGAAGGGCCAGCACTGGCCCATCTCCGGGGGTAGCGCGATCTGCGGAAACTCAGGTGTCAGCGTCTGCGTCAGGTCGATCACGCGGATGCGGTTGCTGGCGAGGGCCTGCACCAGGCCGCCGAGGATCGCGGCCGTGGACATCAGTTCGGAGTTGGTCGTGGGTGTCATTGTGTTGCTCCTGATCTCAACCGCCGCCGTGGGCCAGCTCGCGCTCCAGCACCTTGGGGTTGTCGCGCCAGCGCTCCAGCCACTCCTCTGCGACATCGCCGGGATAGATGTCTTCAACGCCATCGCGCAGCGCCTTGACAATCGCGCTGGCAAGCGTGGCTGGCGCCAACTTGGGCGGCGGCATCTGCTGGTTCCATTCGTCGTCTATCGGCCCCGGGAAAAGATTGATCACGCGGATCCCTGCGGGCCGCATCTCCGCTCGCAAGCACTGTGCCAGTGAGTGGGCCGCCGCCTTCGAGGCGCTGAAGGTGCCGTGGGGCGGGAAGTTGCTGAGCGCATAAATCGACAGCAGGTTGACCCATGCGGTGGCGTTGGTCGCGCCATCGGCCGACCGGCCCTTGAGCGCCGGACCAAACTCCTGCGCCAGGCGCAACAAACCGAAGTAGTTGATGTCCATCTCCGCCTTGGCCACGTCGGTGCCGCGGCGCGAGGCGATGCCGAAGTTTCGGTGCACCTCGGCGTTGTTGATCACGATGTCCACCTTGCCGCCTATCGCGCCAGCCAGTTCGGTCACCGAGCGGCCGTTGGTGAGGTCCAGCGGCACCAGCGTGACCTGGGGCAGTGCGCTGATGTCATCGAGACCGCCCATTTTTTTCCACGGCTCGGCATGGCCGACCCAGACGATGTCGGCCCCGGCCTTGACCAGCGCACGCACAATCGCCTGCCCCACCTCGGTCTTGCCGTCGGTGACAAGCACCTTGCGGAATTTGGGATCGCTGGTCATTTCCCTGAGCATCTTGTCGTCGGCCATATGGGCACTCCCTTCGTTCGGAAAACCAATCAAGACTGCTTGTCCCGCCCGGTCCAGCCGGGCGCCCACACGCACCCTGGCGGGTGCAGCGCCGACCTCGCCATGCAAGTGAACCATCACCGTGGGTCCGGCATCGAGGTGCACCAGGCCCAGCTGCCAGGGCAGCCGCTCGCGGAAAAACAGATCGTTGCTATGGTGCAGCGTGGTGCTGCCCAGCAGCAGGCCTTCGCCGCCCTGCTCGCGCCAGTTCAGGCGGGGCGACAGGCACTTGTGGCAGGTTTCCCTCGGCGGGTACTGCACGGCGCCGCAGTCGGCGCAGGTCTGGAGCTCGAAGCGACCCTCGGCCGCGGCGGTGGTGATGCCCAGCGCGACCCGGCCGCGGGCGCCGGGCGGCAGGTTCATCTGCTGCGTGCGCAGTACCGGGTTCTTGCGCTTGGGGTGCATCATGGGCATCGTCATGCGGGCCTCCCCAGGATCACGGCGCCCGTGCAGAGGCAGCGGTCATAGGTGACCATACCGAAACCGGCCACCAGGCCGAGATGGGCATGGGCCACCGCGCGCGAGCCTGCCGTGTCCGTGAGCTGGCGCAGGGTCTCGGTCATGCCGAGAAAGCCGCCCGCTGCACCGGCCTGGCCGGCGGAGAGCTGGCCCCCGCTGGTGTTGCTCGGGAAGCTGCCGTCACAGGTCAGGCTGTGCGAGCGCACAAAGGCGGGCCCCTCGCCTTTCTCGCAGAAACCGAGGTCCTCGAACTGCATCATCGCAATCACCGGGTAGTCGTCATAGGTCTGCACGAAGTCGATGTCCGCCGACCGCACACCGGCCTGCGCATACAGGTCATCGCGGTCCACGCGCCAGCCGCCGCGCACCATCACCGGATCTTCCGAATAGGCGTTGTGGCGTTCGATGGCGCCGCGTATCACCGCATGCGGCAAGCCGAGTTCACGCGCACGCTCCTGGCTCATCACCAGGAAGGCCTCGGCGCCTGCGCAGGGCATCACGCAGTCGAAAAGGTGGATCGGGTCGGAAATGGGCCGCGCCGCCATGTACTCGTCCAGCGTCAGCGGCTTCTTGAACATGGCATTCGGGTTCTTGAGCGCGTTGCTGCGCTGGTCGACTGCGATGCGCCCAAAGTCTTCGCGCTTGGCGCCGAAGCTGCGCATGTAGTTCGCGGTGATGAAGGCGAAGATCGAGTTCGGGCCGCCCGAACCATAGGGATAGGTCGCGTCGCGCGCGAAGTTGCTGAAGCTGCCCAGCGTCTGGCGGAAGGAGTCGATATGGTTGGTGTCGGCTGCCACGCAGGCGACCACGTCGGCATCGCCCGATTGCACCGCGCGTGCCGCCCGGCGCAGGCACATCACCCCCGAGGCGCCGCCGGTCGGTACGTGGTCGAGCCAGCGTGGCGACAGGCCCATGTGTTGGGTCACGCCCACGGCAGTGTCGGGCGCCAGCGAGAAGCTGCTCAGGCAAAGCCCGTCGATCTGGTCCTTGCCCACGCCGCTGGCCTTGACCAGGGCATCGATGGCATGGCCGATGAACCAGTGCGCGCTGTGGGTCGAGTAGCGCACGTAAGGCACGGTGACCGGGACAGCCACCGCAACGCCTGCGTAGGAAAGTCGCTGGCGGGCCATCTCAGCCCTGCCTCTTTTTCAGCGCGCGGGTGTCTATGCAGTGGGCCTGCCCGGGCAGGGACTGGGCGAGCTCGCACAATTGGCCGCGCTGGATTTTCTGCGATGCCGTGAGCGGCAGGGTGTCGACAAAGGCGACATAGCCGGGCGCCTTGTAGTAGGCCAGTTGTGCCAGCGCATGCGCGACGATGCTGGCCGCCAGCGCCGAACGCGCGACCGAATCGAGGGGGTCGCGCAGGACGATGCAGGCCAGCACTTCGTCGCCGCGAACGGCATCGGGCGTGGCCGCGACGGCCGAGGTCTTCACCGCCGGGTGCTGGTTGAGTACACTCTCGACCTCGACCGCGGAGATGTTCTCGCCGCTACGGCGGATCACGTTCTTTTTCCGGTCCACGAAAAAGAAGTTGCCCTGGGCATCCCGGCGCACAAGGTCGCCGGTGTGAAACCAGTCGTCCAGCCAGGCGTCGCGCGTGGCGTCCTCGTCCTTGAGGTAGCCCGAGAAAAAGTAGCGCTTGGGATCCGCGCCGGCGGAGCGCACCAGCAGCTCGCCCGGGGTGTCGGCCGGCACATCGCGGCCGGCGTCGTCCACCAGCCTGATCTCGACAAAGTTTTCCTGCCGCCCAAAACAGCTGGTGCCCACATGCCGCGGTTCGTGATTGGCCATCACGCAGGCGGCGGCGCCGGTCTCGGTCATGGCCCAGGCCTCGACCAGCGCAAAGCCGAATCGCGCCTCGAAAGGCGCATGGTTTCTGCGGTCCACCCCGGCACCGAAACCCCATCGTATGGCGTGCTCCCGGTCAGCGGCGGCGGGGGGGGCCGACAGCAGCATGGCCGGCATCACACCCAGGTAGTGCGCAATGGTGGCGCGACTTTCGCGCGCGCTCTGCAGCCAGCTTGTCGGATGAAAGCGGTCGAGCTGCACGAGGCAGCCCCCGGCGACCAGCACCACCATGGTGGAAAACGCCATCGCGTTCACGTGATTGAGCGGCAGCGGCGTGATGATGCGCTCGCAATCGCGCCTGATGCTGCACACGCCGTCCAGCGCGGCATACCATTCACCAGCGCGCAGGAAGTAGGCGTTGTCCAGCATGCAGCCCTTGGGCCTCCCGGTGGTTCCCGAGGTGTAGAGCAGCGCGCATTCGGTGTTCGACCCGACAGCCAAGCCCGCGCGCGGCGGTGCGGTCGTCGAAGGCGGAACCGGATCGATCACCTCGGGAGCCATCGTTTCGAGTGCGACGCCGGCCTCGGCCGCCGCCGCGCGCAGGTCGGTCACACGACCAGGGAGGGTCACGGCGAGCCCGATCTCGCTGTGGCCGATCAGGTAGATCAGCTCAGCCAAACGCAGTTCGGCGTTGATCGGCACCACGCTCACGCCCAATGCGTTGAGCGCGAACCAATTGAACAGGAAGGCCGGCCGGTTCTCCAGCAACAAGCCGACGCGGTGGCCATGGCCATAGCCGGCTCGCGCGTAGGCGGCGCGCAGGCGTTCGACTTCCACTGCGGCCTCACCCCAGGGAATCACTCCTGCGCCAATCCCATAGGCTGCGGCCGTGACCGACTCGGTAAACAGGAAGTCGGCCTCGGGCGTGCGTGCCGCAGTAGCGGAAAAAACGTCGTGGACGATGGCTTGCATTGCGTCCCTAGATGAAGAGCTGCACGGCCGGAAGTGCGGCATCGCAGTTGAGCAGATTGACCCGCTTCAGCGTCATGCGCAAGGCGCCGTCCATGGCCGTGAGGTGATGGATGAAAGTGCCGACATGGAACTGCAGCTCGTCAGCCTGCGACTCGGTGTAGTGGAACTCGGTGCGCACGACGAAGCGGTTGTTTTTCTCGTCGAATACTTCGACTGTCGGCGTCTGCAGCAGGTGATGGCAACGACTCGGCGGCTGCTGCGAAAAGGCACGCGGACTCTTCAGGCGCTCGATGCGCAGGTCGCGCAACAGCTTGTCCTCGTACAGGTGCGAGGTGTGGTTGATCCCGTCTTCCTGGTCGGGTATCAGCGGCACCCAATAAAAGGCATCGTCCGTAAATAGCGCATTCCATTCATCGAAGCGCTTGGCATCGAGCAGTCGTGCCTCGTTCACGACGAAGTCAATCAGGTGCTGGCGCGAGACCTTGAATTGCGCCGCCATCACATCGTCTCCGTCATGTAGCGCGCCCAGGCGCGGTACTGGTTGCGCATGGGCAGTTCGCTGGTGCCGACCGTGGTAATCTCGCCGCCGCGGTTTTCGGCCGGATCGAAATTGCGGTGCAGGCTGACCCACTCGTTGCCGCTCGCGTGCAGGCCTGCCTGGATGCCGCGGTAGGCGTGCAGGTCGTCGTGGCCGACCACGGAGAAAGGCGAATTGATGAGCCGGTTGTACATGGTGGTGCGCTGCAGCAACCCGGGCGGCGCGCCCTTCAGGCGGAAGGTCCAGCTCTCGATCAGCGTCTTGTCGACCGAGATCGGCTTCACCACACGGATGGCCTGGATCGCCCCCTTGATGGTGAGATTCGGGTAGTATACGGTGTTGTGCCGCGCCATGCCGAGAATCTGCGCGGTGCGCTCCTCGCCGTAGGCTGCCTTCATGGCGTCGTCGTATTCGGGGATCGCCTTGTACTTGCTGTGGATGCTGAAGTTGACGCCTGTGAAGCTGTGGCCGTTGTCGTAGGTGCGTACGCCCATGTCCTCGAAGAATTTGTAGTCGGACATGAAGGGCGCGAACTGCTCGATGGCCATGGGCTGGGGTTCGTCGGCAGGTTTGTCGGCCCACATTGCCTTGGCCGTGCCGGCTGATGACTCATGCACTACCATCGGATGCATGGTGTCGTTGAGGTTTTCGACGAACATCTTCCAGTTGCACTGGTGCATGAAACGCAGGCAGCCCCCGGCGATTTCGAGCTCGCCTTCGGGTGAGCGGTCGGCCATGTTGTCGATCGAACTCAGCGAATCGCCGAAAAATTCCTCGAAATCCGGGCCACCGTCATTGATCTTGACGAAGATGAAGCCGCGGTAGCTGCGCACGTTGCGGATCGTCGTCAGGCTCTTGGCCGATTCGCACTCGTGCAGTTGCGTGCCTTCATAGCCGTTCTTGAGCGGTATCGCTAAAAGGGAGCCGTCGGTCTTGAAAGTCCATGCATGGTAGGGGCAGCGAAAGAACTTGCCGGTGTTGCCGGAGGGCGCGTTCACCAGCCGCGAGCCCTTGTGCGCGCAGCGGTTCATCATGACGCGGACCGAACCGTCGCTGTGGCGCACCACTATCAGCGGCCGGCCGGCTATCTCGTTTCGGAGGTAGTCGCCGGACTTGGGAATCTGGCTTTCATGCCCGGCATAGTTCCATGTGTTGGCGAAAAAATGTTCCTGCTCCAGCGTGAATATCTCCGGGCTGATGTAGAGGTCGCGATGCACGCGGTCGGGCTGCACCAGCGCGCGCACGGCATCCGGGTTGTCTTTGTATGAAGTCATCTGCTTGCTCCTTCACATATCCAGTACCAGCCGCTCGCCCCTGGCGCGCGAGATGCATATCTGCATGACATTTCCTTCCGTCCGTTCGCGTGCCGTCAGCACGTAGTCGCGGTGGTCGATCTCTCCCTCTAGAACCAGCGTCGCGCAGACCCCGCATTCGCCGCGCTTGCAGTCGAACAGGGGATCGCAACCGTGCTCGATCAGGCAGTCTAGGATGCTCTGATTGGCCGGTACTGTAAAGCACCGGCCCGACTGCGCGAGCTCAAGCTCGAACGCGTGGTCGCCCGCTTCGACGACGGGCGTGGTGAAGAGTTCGAAGTGCACGCGGTCGTGTTCCCATCCGCGTGTCTGTGTTTGGGCCAGCACCGCATCCAGCATGACCTTGGGTCCGCACACGTAAAGGCGATGGCCGGACGGGAAGTCGTCCAGCAGCGCGCTGATGTCGAACGGCGCTCCGTGCTCCGAGTCGGCATGGATGCGAAGTGCGTCGCCGAGCAGCGCCTGCAGTTCGGGCAGGAAGGCCATCAACTCGCGGCTGTGCCCGGCGTAGTGCATGCGCACGGGCAGGCCTTCGGCGCGACGGCTCGTCGCCATGCTCGTGAGCGGTGTCACGCCGATGCCGCCGGCGAGCAGCACGGTACCGCCGAGGCCGGTATGCAGGGGAAAGTCGTTCTTCGGCGCTTCGATGGTGACGAGATCGCCCTTTTTCACGCGCTCATGCATGAAGCGCGATCCGCCACGGCCTTCCGCCTCCCTGCGCACGGCGATGACATAGTCGGTCGGCGCATCGGTGGCATCGGCCTGTGTTTCGAAGTTGATGAGCGAGTAGTGACGCCAGTCCTGCGTACCGTCCGGTAACGTTACATGGACGCGGATATGGGCACCGGCGGTATAGGCCGGCAAGACGCGGCCATCGTCGGCGCTCAGCCGGATCATCCTGATCAGCGGATTCAGTTCGCGTACCGCGACGACGCGCAGCTGAAGGGTGGCGGGTTGAAGGGTCATGGTGGGCGTCTTTTTTTCAGACCGATGCATGCTGCGCGAAGGCGGCACGCAGCGTGAGACCCTGTTCGTCGGCGATAACCGCATCGCGCATGCCCGCAACGTCCGTCGGTGCGGCGGATCGTCTTCACCCACTTCGCGCCCACGCCGCACACTGCGCGCTCGATCTCGGGGTCGGTGCTGCGCGTCGCCGAGTCGGCGTGTTGAGTCAGGGCTGAAAGAGGGTGGTGCTGCATGGTAAAGCCGGTCGTGGGTGACAACTTACACAGTCTATTGGCATCCGACAAATAGATTTTTCGAATGAAACGCATCCATCTGGTGAATAATGCGGGACAACCATAGGCACTGTCCGAGAAAGGCACCGCGATGGATAGCCGCGAGCGCGCGGAGCAAGTTGAGGTCAAGCTGACGAAAGTTCATCGTGGCATCCCGAA
>CALGEF010000057.1 GCA_937881755.1 uncultured Acidobacteriota bacterium | reverse complement strand
GGCCGCCCGATGTCCCGCCCCTACGACCCCTACAGCTCTCCCAACCCGAAACGGTTTTATCGTTCGCGTACTGACAAGTTGATCAGCGGCGTCTGCGCCGGCCTTGCCGAGCGTTATGACTGGGATGTGACGCTCGTCCGCATCATCGCTGTCTTGCTGCTGTGCTTCGTGGCGGGCCCCCTGATCTTCGTCGCCTATCTCGTGGTTGCGGTGATCACGCCTTTTGCCCCGTTCGGCCATGGCAATTTCTCCGCCGACGAAGACGCCTTCTGGCGCGGCGTCTCAGACCGGCCCCGCGCCACCTTCGGCACGATCAAATACTCCTTCATGGACCTTGAAGAGCGGCTGAAGAATATCGAACACACCGTCACCTCGGATGAATGGCGCCTGCGCCAGGAGTTTAAGGATCTCGAGAAAGGCAACTGACACCTGCCCTTCCTGACACATTCCAACAGCGACTTTCCGACCAAGGACCGGACCAATGACCAAGGGGACACTTCTTCGCAACAACCGGCTGCTCGGCGCTCTCGCGCTGACGGTTCTGGTTGCGGCGCTCACCGTCGCGCACCTGCAGGGCGGCCTATCGATGAAGCTTGGCGAAATGATGCTGAGCGTCCAGTCGCAGCACGAGGACGGACTTGTCGTCTCTTTCGTCCGGGCGCCCTGAACGTCTTCAGCCGCGCTTCAAGGCGCGGAAAACGAAGCGCAGGGGACTGACAGCCCGAAGCGCCGCCAGGGATGCAGGCATCGGCGAGCCGGCAAGCTGCGCGGCCAGAATGTCCGCCGCCCAGGGCGCCCAGGTAAAGCCACGCGCCCCGTAGCCGCTCGCAACATAAACACCGGTAACCAGAGGGGCGTCCGCATCTGCGGCACGCCCCTTTTTCATCGGTGCAAAAAGCTCGAGCGCAGCGGGGTAATCCGGCACCGCGCCGATCAGCGGCAGTCGGTCGGGCGTCGTGGCACGCAGGCTGGCGCGGGACTGGACGCACGCCTCCCGCGCCGCGCGGACCCAATAAGGCGAGAGCCGCTCGAGACCCGCAAGATTCTCGGCGCGTGCCTCGGCCGTCCCGCCCGGCGCAAAATCAGCCCCCGACGCCGCAAAGGTGGCGCCCCAGAGCCGCTGATGCCCGAGCGCCAGGGCATAGCTGCCGGATGCCGAAACTGACGGCGGCGCGTTCACTGGCGTCTCCAGAAAATCCACCTGCCCCAGCCGCGCTTCCAGCGGAAGGAACGGCGCAAGGGCAGCCGCCTCCATGCCGTTAGCAAGAATGATTGCGTCAAACGTCCGCCCGTTGACGGAGCGCTGCACCACATCCACGTCCGGCACTCCGCCGAAATGACAGGTGACCCCCTCCAGAAACCTCGCCACGAGCCGGGGCGGGCGCAGGATCAGGGCCCGCTTGTGCAGAAGGCCGCCGCCCCGCACGGCTTCGAGATATTCCAGCGGCAGCGGCGGGTCGGCGAGCAGCTTTTCAAACCGCGCGCGTTCGCCGTCATTGCGCGGCGACTGAAGAACATCCGTTTCCTCCGCCTCCGGCATATCGCGGTAGATATCGCGCGCTGCCAGATAGGCGCCGAGCAGCAGGCCTGCTTCGGCCGTATCGCCGGCATCCAGGCGCGGCATCAGCAGTGCCAGCGGATTGCCGCTCGCGCCGCTTGCAGGTGCCGGCGCCGGATCGAAAACTTCGGCCTCGATGCCCCTGGACTTTAAGGCCCGCGCGAGCGCCGCCCCCGCGATCCCGGCCCCGAGGATGGCCACGCGGAACGCAGCAGTGGGCGGCGCGCGCAGCCCGAACGTATCGGCCGTAGCAACCGGTTCTTTCTCCAGCCGTGCTTCCAGCCGCTCGCGCTTGCGGCCATGTCCCTCAGCTTTCGATAACTCGAAGCCCGCGTCCGAAAATCCTCGCCGCACTGCGCCGGCTACCGTGAAGGTGCCCAGCCGGGCGCCCGCCGCCGAGCGCGCAGCGAGATCGGGATAGAGGCCCGCGTGCCACATGTCTTCGTTTTTCGCCGGGCTGAACCCATCCAGGAACCAGGCATCCGCCTTGAAGGCACTCTGCGCCAACGTCTCGCGGATATCGCCGAGGTGCAGGATGAGGCGCACGCCGTCTTCCGGAAATACGATGCTCCGTACACCGCGCACCGGAGCCGGCCAGCGCGCCGTAAGCGCTTGTGCAAGTTCGCGAAGTTCGGGCCAGGCCGCCAGCGCGCGGGCCGCGTCTTCGCGGCGCAGGGGATAGGCCTCGAAACTGATGAAGGTGAACTGCGCTGCAGATGAGGGACGATGCGCGCGCCAGAGCTGCCAGACCGCAAGGAAATTGAGGCCAGTGCCAAAGCCTGTCTCTGCGACGGTGAACTGCGAGCGGCCTTCCCACGCTTCCGGCAGGCCACACCCTTTCAGAAACACAGTCCGCGTTTCCGCAAGCCCGTCCTGCGCGGAAAAATAGACGTCGCCGTGCTGGCGCGCACGCGGCGCGCCGTCGTCCGTCCAGTCGAGTTCGGGGTGCTGAAGCAGGCGGGCCATTGCGCCGAGTTAACCCGCCCGGGGTGTCTTGAGTAGGGGGTAAGCGCGCAACCTCTTCGGCGAACCTGCGTTGTTCGAATGTCCGCAATTCGTGCGGCGCAACAGAAAGGAAACTCCTCATGGACAAGGAACATCTGAAGGGCGAGGCCAAAAAGGCTGAAGGCCACATCAAGGACGCCGCTGGCAAACTCACCGGCGACCGCAACCTGCAAGCCGAAGGCAAGCTGGCCAAGGTCGAAGGTGAAATCCGGAAGAAAGTCGGCGACGTCAAGGGCGCCGTCCGCGAGGCCGCCGACCGCCACACGTAAGACAGGGCTGGCAACCGGGGCTGGGGCCCTTGCCTGCATAAGTGCTATGGCTCGCAGGCCATAGCACTATCTTGCCGCCGCCTCCATTTTCGTGACATCGAAGACGAAAGAGGAGTTTGCCATGAGCGACATAGTCGTAAGATGCGGATATGGTCCCACCGGCGGACGCTACCTCACCGCGATCGAAGGTCATACTGCCGGGATGACCTGCTCGAAGGCAGGCGCCAGCCGCCTGATCATCGGCCACACTGGTGTGCCGGATGCGCTCAGCGGCGAAGGCGCTCGGCAAACGCTTGTCAAGCGCGCGGCAGAAAATGCCCGCGCCGCCGGGGTCAAGATCATCCCTCTCTGCCCGTTCGCCAAGGCGCAGATCGAGAAGCAACCCGAATGGCAGGACGTGCTCGCATGACCGGTGACATCCAGCATGATGCGACCCGCCAGCGCTACTTTGTCGTGATTGACGGCGCAGAGGCCTACCTCACCTACGAGCGCCCGAAAGCCGGCCACCGCCGCATCACGCACACGATCGTCCCGGACGCGCTCAGCGGGCGCGGTCTCGGCAAGCAGCTGGTCACGCAGCTCATGCAGGATGTAATCGCCGCAAAAGAGACGGTCTCCTCGTCCTGCTGGTTCGCGAGCGGCCTGATCGAAAAGACCCCGGAATGGGCCGGACTGTCAGCATGACGTCCCTTCCCTTCTGGAAGACCAAACGCCTCGACCAGATGGACGGGGCCGAATGGGAATCACTCTGCGATGGCTGCGCGAAATGCTGCCTCCTGAAGCTCGAAGACGAAGACACCGGGGAGATCGCATATACCAGGCTGCACTGCCGCCTGCTGGACGCCGGTACGTGCAAGTGCTCGGACTATGCCAACCGTAAGCTGCATGTGCCGGACTGCGTAAAGCTGACACCTGCCGGCATCGAGGAAATCCGCTGGATGCCCTCGACCTGCGCCTACCGCCTTGTCAACGAGGGCAAGGACCTGCCCGAGTGGCATCACCTGCGCTGCGGCGACCGCGAGCGGGTCCACACCGATGGTCACTCTGTCCGTGGAAGGACGGTATCGGAGGAGACCGTGTTCGACGAAGACCAGGAGGACTGGATCGTCGATTGGGAAGGCAACGAACCCTAGAGCGCGGAGTCTAAGGGTTTCAGGGGCTTCGGCGCGCTGGGTCCACGCGCGAGGAACGGTCCCGTTGCCCACCGGACCAGTTGCGCGGTGCTGTCATCCGCCAGCCAGCGACAGGCCCGCGCGGCAGGGGGGGCTGACTTCACCCGGCGGCCTTCCCGGAGATGGTAGCGGAAGATGCAGAGGCTCAGCGCAGCGAGGGTCGACCGGACAACGCGCGCCGGATCGGGCACGGCGGCAAGGTCCATCCCCAGATACCGCATGCGTGCCTCCACCCTGGCGCCTCTTCACCCGGCAACAGGCAGTTAACGCATCAACCCGCGAAAGCCACGGATGTGCTGGGCTTCAACCAGCGCTTAAGGTAAACAGTCCACAGTCGGGACATGGACGTCCTGCCCGCCTTTCTCTCGCATCTCGGCAACGAGCGCCGCATGGCGGCCAGGACGGTCGAGGCCTATGGCTCGGACCTCGCGATGTTCTTCGGGTTCCTGCGCCTGCACCTGGGCACAGAGCCCAGCCTCAAGGCGCTCTCCGGCCTCAAGGCGCGCGACATCCGAGCCTACCTCGCCGCGCGCCGCCGCGACGGCCTGTCGGATGCCTCGATTGCGCGGCTCCTGTCCTCGATCAAGGCACTCTACCGCTGGATGAGCCGCGCGCACGGGCTGGAAAATGCTGAGATCGGCTACCTGCAAGGCCCCCGCCGCGCGCCGCGGCTGCCCCGTCCGGTGTCGATCGAAGCGGCCAAGGACATCCTGCACGAGGCGGAAACCGAGCCGGACGCCGAGCCCTGGATTGCCGCGCGCGACCTCGCCGTGCTCTCACTGCTCTACGGCGGTGGCCTGCGCATTTCCGAAGCGCTCGGCCTGACCGGCGCCGACCTGCCTGCGCCGGAACGCCTGCGCGTCTCCGGCAAGGGCGCCAAGGTGCGGCTTGTCCCGCTCATCGCCCCGGTGCGCGAGGCGATCAACGCGTATGGTAAGCTCTGCCCCTACGCCTTGACGAAGAGCGGCGCCCTGTTCCGGGGCGCCAAGGGCGGCCCCCTCAGTCCACGGATCATCCAGGGCCGGATGCAGATGCTGCGCGGCCTGCTCGGGCTGCCGGAAACCGCGACGCCGCATGCCCTGCGCCACGCTTTTGCAACGCACCTTCTCGCCAATGGCGCAGACCTGCGCGCGATCCAGACACTGCTCGGTCACGCCTCGCTCTCCACGACGCAGGTCTATACCGGCGTGGACTCAAGCCGTCTGCGCGCCGTGCACGCCGCCGCCCATCCGCGCGCCTGAAATCAGGGACTGAGCGCCGCCGTGATGGCGTCTGCCAACAAACGCCCGCTCGGTGTAAGGCGCAGCTCCGCGCCTTCCATGACCGCCCAGCCCTTGTCGGCGAACACCGCGATCTTGTCGCGCGGCACGGGCGTGCCGGAAACCACTTCGACGCGCCGCAAGTCCACGCCCTCACCCGCGCGCAGGCCCATCGCAAGCAGTTCGCGCGCGACCTCCAGCGGCGCGAGCCGCGCCGCATCTCCCCAACCACTCTGCAGCGCCAGCACGCTCGCAATGTACGCTTCCGGCCGCCGCTCCGCTTCGCTTGCATAACGCCCGCCGCCCACAGAGATGCGGCCATGAGCGCCGGGGCCGACGCCGATCCAGTCCCCGCCGCGCCAGTAGATCAGGTTATGCCGGGACTGGTGCGCGGGCGAGGCGGCATGGTTCGACACTTCATAGGCCGGAAGACCTGCAGCCGACGTCACGCTCTGCGTCAGCTCATAAAGATCCGCCTGCGCATCGTCTCCCATCGGCGCGATATCGCCGCGCGCGGCCGCCAGGCCGAACGGCGTTTTCGCCTCGAAGGTCAATTCATACAGCGACAGGTGCGGCGCGCCGAGGGCGAGCGCATCGGCCAGCTCCGCCTCCCAGCTTGCCAGGCTCTGGGCCGGGCGCGCGTAGATCAGATCGATCGAGACCGAAGCAAACACCTGCAGCCCACGCTTCACCGCTTCGGCGGCCGAGACGGCGTCATGGTCGCGCCCGAGGAAGGCGAGCGAGGAATCGCGCAGCGACTGCACGCCGATCGACAGGCGGGTCACGCCCGCCCTCTGCAGGCCAGGAAGATCTGCCCGCAGAACATCATTGGGATTGGCTTCCAGCGTGATCTCGGCGCCGCGCTTGATGCCGAACGTATCGGACGCGGCCAGCAGGATCTTGCTCAGCTCGTCCGGCCGCAGCAGCGCAGGGGTGCCGCCGCCGAAATACACCGAGTCCAGCCCGCCATGTTGCGGCATTCTTGGGCGATGCGCATGAATATCCGCCGCGATGGCATCGACCAGCGGTGCGCCGTCACGGTCCTTGGCGGCGTAGACGTTGAAGTCGCAATACGGGCAGATGCGCGCGCAGTAGGGCCAGTGCACGTAGAGGCCAAAGCCGAAATGCGGCCCAAAAGGTGCTGGAGCGGCGGTCACGGCAGCAGGGCCGCGCGAAGTTTTTGCACGGCGTCGGCGCGGTGGCTCATCGCATGCTTGCGGTCTGGATCCATCTCGCCAAAGGTCAGGGTCTCGCCGGTTGCGACAAACACCGGATCATAGCCGAACCCCTGCGTCCCGCGCGGCGGCCAGACGAGTTGCCCGTGCACTTCGCCCTCGAACACCGCTTCCTGCCCATCCGGCCAGGCGACCGCCAGGGCGCAGACGAATTTGGCCGACCGGTCAGAAGACCCGCTGGCCTGCAAGGCCGCTTCGACCCGCTGCATGGCAAGGTAGAAGTCGCGCGGCTCACCCGCCCAGCGGGCCGAATAGATCCCCGGCTCGCCGCCAAGCGCCATCACGGCCAGGCCGGAATCATCCGAGAGCGCGGGCAGCCCGGAGGCCTTCATCGCGGCGCGGGCCTTGAGCAGCGCATTTCCCGCAAAAGTTGTCTCCGTCTCCTCCGGCTCATCCAGCGCGAGGTCGATTGCGGAGACCACCTTGAAACCGTGCGGCTCAAACAGGGCCTTCAATTCTACAACCTTGCCCTTGTTGTGGGTCGCCGCCAGAAGCGGTCCAGGCGCGAGTCGTGGGGGCGGTTCGGCGGATCGGGCTGCCATATTGGCTCCATTCTTGCGTTGTGCGCGAACTCATATATCGTTATTCGGCAAAACCTTGACAATGCACACGCAGAGTCCGGCTTCATCAACCATCAGGGATAGAGGGTGAAAAGACTAGGTATGCCGAGCACCGGACGAAACTCCATGGCAGAAATCATGACTGCGCTGGTCACAGTCGCGATGTGGATCGTGGGCGCGGTGGGCGTCATCGGCATTCCCCTCTTTTCAGTTGGCCTGAGTGCCAGCCTGTCAGGCGGCGATTCCCAGTTTCCGCTGGTCCGAACACTGGTAGATGGCGTTCTCCCGGGAGAGTTTGTTTTGGTTATTGTGGGCCTCGCAGTCATTGTACCGGGCGTTATTTATATCTGTTTTCAGCTGCGTCACATACTGTTGACCCTCGCTGACGGCGACCCTTTCGTGCCGGAAAATGCACGACGCCTGACCCGGATCGGCACGGCAATCGCCGCAATGGAACTGATCCGAATGGCGACAGTTATGGTTGTGCGCGCTGTTCCCAGTCTTGTTGGAGACAAACTACCTCCAATTTCGACTCAGTTCATACTGTGGATCTCGGTTGCCGCTCTGTTCGTGCTTTCCCAGGTTTTCCGTGAAGGCACCCGCCTGCGCGATGAAGAAAAAATGACGATCTGAGGAGCGCCATCAGCACATGACCATCCGCGTAACCCTCGACCGCGTGCTCCTGGAACGCCGCATGTCCCTGACAGAGCTGTCGGAACGTGTCGGCGTCACCCTTGCTAACCTCTCAATCCTGAAGACCGGCAAGGCCAAGGCCATCCGGTTTTCAACCCTCGAGGCGCTCTGCCGCGAACTCAAGTGTCAGCCCGGAGACATCCTCGTGTTCGAAACCGAAGGCGAGGAAGGCCAGCGCCGCGTCGCAGCCGAATAGTTTCTTCTTCCGCTGCAGAGAAAACAAAGACATCCTGCCGGAGCAAATTCAGATGCCCGGAAAGGACTATAGCCAAGGCACCGGATCGCGATTCAACTTCCCTTGACCGCCTGCTGGACGAGCGGGAGATCGCCAGACGTCATGCCGCCTGCCAGCTCGCTCACCTTCGCTGCTGTGACCTTACCCTTGAGGCCCTGCCCGGGCAGGCGAACCTGTCGGAGCGCGAGCGCCAGATCCCCGGCTTCGTGGTCCGCGGTCATTCCAGCCAGATGATCGCCGCCCACAGGTCACCGGCGTCGTCTGCCACCTCGGCCACTTCGGCCGCAGCGTCCGGGACCGGCTCGGCAAGGGCAACGGGTTCGACAACCCGTCCTGCTCCTCGATTTCCCGCCTGCAGTCCGGCCCGGTCACAGTCGGCAAGATCGATGCCGACAGGTCCGGCGAGGAAGTCTTCGACCAGAGCCAGGGCCTCGTGTTCAAGCAGCCCGCCGTGCGCGGCATCTGCGATGCCAGCAGCGACAGCCTGATGTAGGACTCCATGACGGCGCACCATCGTCGACGGCTCGGCGAAAATGAGCCTCTCGACGGTGCCACTCTATGGCCAGGAAGTGACCTCGACGGGCGCCAAACCCGGCACCGAATAGCCTAACCGATCGCCAGGCGTTGGGCGGCAAACAGCTCGTTGCAGCCCTTCTCCGCCAGCACCATCATCGCGTCGAGCTCGGGCCGCGTCATCGGGCGTGCTTCGCCGGTGCCCTGCACTTCGATGAAGCCGCCATCCGAACTCATCACGACGTTCATGTCAGCCTCGCCGCTGGAATCCTCGGGATAGTCGACATCCAGAACCGGATGGTTCTGGAACAGCCCGACCGAAATGGCCGCCGCCTGTTTCAGCACCGGGCTCGTCTTGATAACGCCTTCCGTCTGCAGATACTTACAAGCGAGCGCGAGGGCGACAAAGCCCCCGGTAATCGAGGCCGTGCGTGTGCCGCCGTCGGCCTGCACCACATCGCAGTCGATGGTGATGGTGTTCTCGCCGAGCGCCGCCAGATCGATGACCGAACGCATCGATCGGCCGATCAGGCGCTGGATTTCCTGCGTGCGTCCGGACTGTTTGCCCTGCGCCGCTTCGCGGCGTCCGCGCGTGTGCGTGGCCCGCGGCAGCATGCCGTACTCCCCGGTCACCCAGCCTGCGCCCTTCCCTTTCATCCAACCCGGCACACCCTTTTCCCAGCTGGCGGTGCACAGAACGTGCGTGTGGCCGAACTTAGCGAGGCACGAGCCTTCGGCATACCGGGTGACCCCGGTTTCGAGGGAAATCGGGCGCAACTGATCGGAAGCGCGGCCCGAGGGGCGGATGAGGCTGGGCATGGAATGGAATCCTTATAGGTTGCGGCCTGATTTGCGGGTTTTGTGCGGCGTGTCCACAGCAAAGGCATGCGGCGAAGGCGTTTGAGGGGCTTATGGCAAGTGACATCGAGATTGCGCGCGCGGCGAAGAAACGTCCCATCAGCGAGGTGGCGGCGCGCCTCGGCATCCCGGCCGGGGACATCATCCCTTACGGCCATGACAAGGCCAAGGTCTCGGCCCGCTACATCAAGGACCTGCGCCCGCACAACCTCGGCAAGCTGATCCTCGTCACCGCAATCAACCCGACCGCGGCCGGCGAAGGCAAGACGACGACCTCCGTCGGCCTCGCCGACGCGCTCAGCCGGATCGGTGAGAAGACGATGCTCTGCCTGCGCGAGCCCTCGCTTGGCCCCTGCTTCGGCATGAAGGGCGGCGCCACCGGCGGCGGCCTCTCCCAGGTCGTGCCGATGGACGAGATCAACCTGCACTTCACCGGCGACTTCCACGCCATCACCTCGGCGCACAACCTGCTCGCCGCGATGGTCGACAACCACATCCACTGGAACCATGAGCCACGCATTGATCCGCGCCGTAAGACCTGGCGGCGCGTGATGGACATGAATGACCGTAGCCTGAGGAATGTCGTCTCCGGTCTCGGCGGGCCCGGCAACGGCTCGCCCTCGGAAACCGGTTTCGACATCACGGTCGCCTCCGAAGTGATGGCGATCCTCTGCCTCGCGAAGGATGCCGCCGATCTCGAGGCGCGCCTCGCGCGCATTATCGTCGGCTACACGCGCGAGCGCGCCGCCGTCACCGCGGCCGACATCAAGGCCGTCGGCGCGATGATGGTGCTGCTGAAGGACGCGATGCAGCCGAACCTCGTCCAGACACTGGAGAACAATCCGGCCTTCATCCACGGCGGCCCCTTCGCCAACATCGCACATGGCTGCAACTCGGTGATCGCCACGCGCGCCGCCTTGCACATGGCCGACTATGTGGTGACCGAAGCCGGCTTCGGCGCCGACCTCGGCGCCGAGAAATTCCTCAACATCAAGTGCCGGCAAGCCAATCTCGTGCCGGACGCCGCCGTTCTGGTGGCAACCGTCCGGGCGCTGAAGATGCACGGCGGCCTCACCAGGGACGACCTGGCAATGGTCAGCTGCAGCGCGCTCGAATCAGGGCTCGCAAACCTTGGCCGGCATATCGAGAACCTGCGCCTCTTCGGCCTGCCGGTCGTCGTCGCCATCAACCGGTTCACCACCGACACCTCCGCCGAGATCTCGGCCATCGAAGCCTATTGCGCCAGGCTCGGGGTCGCGGCGGAGCTTTGCACCCACTGGGCCGAAGGCGGACGCGGCGCTGAGGCCCTCGCCCGCGCGGTCACCGAACTCACCGCCCGGCGGGCCGAGCCGTTCAGACTTCTGTACCCGGACGACATGCCCCTGTTCGAAAAGATCGAGACTGTGGCCCGCAGAATCTACCGCGCCGAACGGGTCGAGACGACACGCGCCGTCATCAGCCAGCTCAAGGCATGGGAGGCCGCCGGGTTCGGCAAGCTGCCCGTCTGCATGGCGAAGACCCAGTACAGCTTCTCGACCGATCCGGCCCTGCTTGGCGCGCCCGAAGGCCATGTCGTGGGCCTGCGCGAGGTGCGCCTTTCAGCCGGGGCCGGCTTCGTCGCGGCGATCTGCGGCGACATCATGACCATGCCGGGCCTGCCCCGCCACCCTGCCGCCGAGATCATGCACCTGAACGCCGCCGGCCAGATCGAAGGCCTCAGCTGATTTGCAGACCTGCGCAGCGGCTGGCCTATTGAACCCGGACGTTCAGCTCCTTACTCCATGAGCATGGCCGAACGGTTCGAGACCAATTCCCTGATGCTGCGCCTGGACCAGCGCTCCCGCGACATATTCCGGGAGATCGTCGAGGGCTATCTGGCCACCGGCGAGCCGGTCGGCTCGCGCACCCTGTCGAAGAGCGGCATCCAGCTCTCCCCCGCCTCGATCCGCAACGTGATGGCCGACCTGACCGAGCTTGGCCTCCTCGACGCCCCCCACATCTCCGCTGGCCGCGCCCCGACTCACCGGGGCCTGCGTCTCTTCGTCGACGGCTTCCTCGAATACGGCGAGCCTTCTAAACTCGACAAGAAAGCCATCGATGACCGCCTGGCCGCCGCGGGCGCCGACTTTGAAAGCGTGCTTGGCGAGGCCTCCGGCATCCTCTCCGGCCTCACTGGCGGCGCAGGCCTCGTCTCCTCACCCACCCGCGACGCCCCCGTCCGGCATGTCGAATTCGTCCCCCTCGCCGGCGGGGACGCGCTGTGCGTGCTGGTGACCGAGGACGGCGATGTCGAGAACCGCTTCCTCAAGGTGCCCGAAGGCCTGCCCCTCACCACGCTGATCGAGGCCGGCAACTATCTCTCTACCCGGCTCAAGGGCCGCACGCTGGCGGAAGCCACAAACGAAGTCCGCGAGGAACTGCGCACCCGCCGCGCCGCGCTCGACACCGCCGCCACCGCCCTCGTCGAGGCCGGCCTCGCCCAATGGGGCGGCGACGCGCCCGGCCGGGGCCGAAGCCTGATCGTGCGAGGCCGGGCCAACCTGCTCGAGGACGCCAAGGCTGCCGACGACCTCGACCGGGTGCGCCAGCTGTTCAACGAGCTCGAACGCCAGCAGAGCCTGCTCGAGATCCTTGATACGACCCGCGACGCCGAAGGCGTGCGCCTGTTCATTGGCGCCGAGAACAGGCTTTTCCCGTTGTCGGGTTCAAGTGTGATTGTGGCTCCCTATATGGGTGGGACCAAGCAGGTAATCGGGGCACTCGGCGTCATCGGGCCAACGCGGCTCAACTATGCCCGGGTCATCCCGATGGTGGATTATACCGCGAAAGTGGTTGGCGAAATTCTCGCGGGCCGGCGCGGCAAGGATGGAAAGTCATGAGCGACATATCGAACGAAAACGAAACCGCCGATCTTGAAGCCGCGCGCGAAGCGTCCGCGGACACCGCGGCCCCGCCGCCTGAAGAGGTGATCGCCCGGCTGGAAACCGAGAAGGAAGAACTGCGCACGCAGTTCCTGCGTCTCTACGCGGACCTCGACAATACCCGCAAGCGGGCCGAACGCGAGGTTTCCGAAGCCCGCGTCTACGGCATCGGCAAGTTCGCGGGCGACCTCTTGAATGTCGCCGACAACCTCGCCCGCGCTCTCGCTGCCCTGCCGGACGCCGACCGCGAGACGCTCACCGAAGCGGGCAAGAACCTGCTCGGCGGCATCGAGATGACGCAGAAGGAACTGCATACGGTCTTCACCCGCCACAACGTGCAGGAAATCGATGCGTCTCCGGGCAGCACATTCGACCCGAACGTCCACCAGGCCGTCGCGCAGATCCCCTCGCCCCACCCGGCCGGCACCATCGCCGAACTCTTCCAGCCCGGCTGGCGTATCGGCGAACGCACCCTGCGCGCCGCGATGGTGGCGGTCAGCCTCGGGCAGGCGAACTAGGCGCTACGGCGCCAGCTCACTTTTCTCGCCGGGCCCTGAAATCTGCCTGCCTTCGCTGCGCCCGGCGCGGAGTTCTTCCGCATACGCATGGTTCACGTCGCGGTGCCCGGCCTCGTCCTCGCGTACGACGATCACGACATCGCGCAGCGTCGCATTGGCCGGCAGCTTCCAGTAGTCGATCGCCACCTGCGGCGCGGGCGGATTGGGCAGACGCCCGGAATCGATTTCGTTGAGATAAGACGTGTAGCTGACCACCGCCTCTTCCTCGAAATAGCCGACCAGCCGGTGCGCCGTGCGCGGCGCAAACAGGTAGAGCACGAAGAAGGCGTTGAAGAAGGCGCCCTGCGCAAAGATGATCAGCGCACGCTCGAACCAGTTGGGATGCGCCACCGCAATGAAGGTCATCAGGTGCATCCGCTCGTTCTCGGCTTCCGACAGCAGCGTATGAATCCAGCCCCGGTCATCCTGGAATTTCCGCAGGCTCTTGAGATGGTTCAGCATCCCGCCCACCATGCCGGGCACGGCTGCAACCGTTTCCAGCACAACAGCCCGGTGCCCGTAGCGCTTGCGGAAAAACATATCCGCAAGGAAGCGCAGCATCTTGGTCAGCCCGAAGGCGACCCGGTCGGACATGTCTTTCGGGCTATGCCGGTACTCCAGCGGCATGGGGAGCGGGGAATTCTGGTCTAAAGCCATGGGCATCACCTCTTCTGCTCGAGATGGGCAACAGCGGCTTCCAGACAACCCGCCATGGCCCGGACAAGCCGTCGCAGGCCTTACTGCCCGACAATCTTCCACGCCGTCACCGTCCCCGGCTCCCAGTTCGGCACGATCACGACATCTCCGAAAACGGACAGGTCGTTCTGCAGGATACCGTCCGCCTTGGTATCGATCATCAGCGTGACGACGCCGTCTTCGCTGACATGGTAAATCTCGCCCGGCCAGCTCGACACCAGATACCCGCCGCCCGGGACCAGCCCGATCCCGTCCGCATCCTTCATACCGGTGGCAATTACCGTCTCGGCCCCCGGCCCGCGCATGTCGATCAATTTGCCTTCAGTCATCGTCGAAATCAGCAACCGGTCGCCATCACCCAGGATGCCGTTGATACCCTCCCAGCCCGCGTTCGTCGCAAACACGCTCGCGCCCTCCGGGGTCACCTTGTGGATCGTCGCCGTGCCGGAATCAGAAACCAGCACGTCGCCCTTCCAGACCGTCATGTCATTCAGAAAAACGACGCCCTCGATCACGACCTTGCCCTTCGCCGCTCCGGTAGCAGCATCGAACATCGCCACACCGTCGCGGTCGGCGGCATAGAGCACGCCCTCATGCACCGCGAGACCGGCCGGCGCGTCCAGCCCCTCGGCAAACTTCGCCGCCGCCACCGTACCGTCCGTGTTCAGCCAGGAGATATAACCATTGCCGTCCTTCTCCGTCTCCGGACCGGGGCCGATATTGGAGATGAAGTAGCCCCCGTCAGGCGCCAGCGCGGCCCCTTCCGGCTGCTCGAACCCGCTCGCCATCCAGACAAGCTCCAGCGAGCGCGCCTCGGCCATCCGGGTCTCGACCTCTTGCGCAAGCGCCTCGGGTTGCGCAGTCTGCTCCGGTGTTTCGCTGCTGCAGCCGGACAGGACGATCGCCGCAAAGGCGGAAGCAAAAAGGGCGCGCATAAACAGGTCTCCGCATCAAAAGATGCCCGACCATGCCCGAAAGGCTTTTTGCTGGATAGTCTGGACCGCGCCGGCGTGTTCCGGCGCCTTGCCCCGCGTGCGCAGCATCTGCGCCCACTTGCGGAACGGGTAGAGCGTCTGTGGCAGGAAATTATTCGCCGGGTTGTCTGCAATGCCGGTCGGCACATCGATGGCCGAACCCGGATTGTAATCGGTGCCTAACGTTCAGTCGAAGACCGGGAAGATCGACGCGAAGTTCTTATCATAGGCCTCGGCCACATGCGCATGGCGCCAGCGATGGAAATTGCGGAGAGACGATCACATCGCAGAAGATACCATCCCGGTCGAGCTTCGAATGTACATAGTGCTGGTGCAGGCCCTTGGTCAGCGCGAGGCCCGCGATCTGCTCCATCCGGAAACCCATCCGGGACGAAGTGAACACGAGGCAGCCGGCAATCACCACCTGCTCGGTGAAATGCCCGCGCGACCAGGACAGGAAATGGAGCTCCGGATCGGAAAGGTGCGCGGCATACGCCGGCCACGGAACGCTGGTGTGCAGCATCCGGTGCACCCGCTAGAGGCTGAACTCATACACCACGAGCGCGGCCAGCGCCTTTACCGCGAGCGGCATCCTGTCCCACACCGCAGCGTCCATCACCGGCAGACCCAGCCACGTTTAGAACACGGCCAGCGGCGCGATCAGGACAAGGTAAAGCGCGCCATTCAGGCTGGTGAACCGGATGATCAGGAAGTTGGTGACCGCGCTCTGGCGCAGCGGTTTCGGCCAATGCAACGCGGCGCGCCCCCGCGACAGGAACGCCAGCACGGTAAACACGATGGTGAGCCCCCCCGGAACGGCGGCTTGCCAGGCGAAACCCGCCCGAAAGTCCTGCATCACATCACCCGGCGTCTTGTTTTTATAAGCCTTGAGGCCGGATGCCTGGAAGTATTGCCTTAAGAATTCCTGATCCGGACGGGCCCGGGCCTCACACCTGCCCGCGCCGGTCCATGCCCTGCCGGTCGACCATCCAGCCCGGATACTCGGGCGCCAGCGCGGAGACGGCGTCCAGCGCCGCAAGGTCCGCGGCGTCCAGCACCACGTCGACCGCGCCCAGATTGTCCGCCAGCTGCTCCATCGTCCGTGCGCCAATGATCACGCTGGTGACATGGCTCTGGTGCAGCAGCCAGCCGAGTGCCACCTGCGGCACGGTCGCGCCCTTCCTGGCGGCAATGTCCCGCATCACGTCGATTATGTTGAACCCCTTCTCCTTGTCGACCGGCGGAAAGTCGAAGATCGTCCGGCGCGCATCGTTCGGCCCGGCCCCGTCGCGGCTGAACTTGCCGGAGAGAAATCCGCCTGCCAGCGGGCTCCAGGGCAGGATCGCAAGGTTCTGGTCCTTCGCCATCGGCACCACTTCGCGTTCAAGGTCGCGGCCCGCGATGGAATAATACATCTGGCAGCTCTCGAACCGGGCGAGCCCGCGCTTCCCGGCATAGGCCACTGCCTTCATAATCAGCCAGGCGGGCATGTTGCAGAGGCCGACATAGCGCACCTTGCCGGAACGCACGACCGCGTCCAGCGCCTCCACCGTCTCCTCGATCGGCGTCAGTGGATCGGTGCCGTGCACCTGGTATAGATCGATATAATCAAGCCCCAGCCGCGCGAGGCTTGCGTCCACGCCGTCGAAGACATGCTTGCGCGACAGGCCGGAAATGTTGCGCGCGTGCTTCTCGCGCCGCTCGGCTTCCGCCGTCTCATCCGCGCTCGCCCCGTCCCCCACCAGCATCGGGACCCGCCCGAACACCTTGGTCGCCACCACGACCTCGTCGCGCGGCAGACCCGTATTGCGAAGCGCCTGCCCGAGGATCGCCTCGGAGCGTCCGGCCGAATACACATCCGCCGTATCGAAGAAATTGATCCCGGCGTCGAACGCCGCCTTGACCAGCGCGTCGGCCTCTTCCTGCTGCTGCTTGCCGATGAATTTCCAGATCCCGCCATCGCCCCCGAACGTCATCGTGCCCAGGCAGAGTTTCGACACCACCAGTCCCGTGTGTCCGAGTTTTGCGTATTTCATGGAGGAGCCCTCTGGTTGCCCGCCTTACATAGGCGCGTACCGGAAAGGTTGCGAGTGAGGCGCGATCTGTAATCCGGGCGCAGCTTCCGGCCGGGCGCCCTGATCCGCCCGCGCCCGGGCAGCACGCAGACGGCCGTCTGGACCTGCGGCCCGATCATGCCGATCGAGAACGCGGCGCGCCAGCTGCTGGCCAGCGCGTACGCGACCGTGATCGCCGCGGCGAAGTGCATCAGGCTTCAGGTCAGCGTCTTCAGGGCGGGGCGCGGCAAGGATGGAAATCTCAGTCTCATGCGCCGGACATGAGAACTATGAGAATGATTTGCAAATAGCTCCTGTCCGGCTCCGCGATAGACGCCGCCTATCGCGCTACCTATCCAAATGTGCATATGCCCCTTGAGCGACGCGCAGGGTTCACCATATCGACGACCGAACAGGTGGTTCGGCGCAGGACGTCGTCCCCACCGCTCAAAACAGAAACTTGAAGAGAGCCATTGGCGGCCGGGGCTGCTGAGCAGACCGAACCCAAACCCCGCCCAAGGCAGCTAAAGAAGAGAGAGACAGTATGAGCAAGATCATCGGCATCGACCTCGGCACCACGAACTCGTGCGTTGCCGTCATGGAAGGCGGCCAGGCCAAGGTTATCGAAAACTCCGAGGGCGCCCGCACCACCCCGTCTGTTGTGGCCTTCACCGAGGGCGGCGACCGCCTCATCGGCCAGCCCGCCCGCCGCCAGGGTGTCACCAACCCAGACTTCACCTTCTACGCAATCAAGCGCCTGATCGGCCGCACCTTCGACGACCCGACGGCCCAGAAGGACAAGGCCATGAGCCCCTTCGGCATCGTCAAGGCACCGAACGGCGACGCCTGGGTCAAGGGCCGCGACAAGGACTACTCCCCTCAGGAAGTCTCCGCCTTCATCCTCACCAAGATGAAGGAAACCGCCGAAGCCTATCTCGGTGCAAAAGTGACGCAGGCCGTCATCACCGTCCCTGCCTATTTCAACGACGCCCAGCGCCAGGCAACGAAAGACGCCGGCCGCATCGCCGGCCTCGACGTGCTGCGGATTATCAACGAGCCGACCGCTGCTGCGCTCGCCTACGGCCTCGACAAGGCCGGCAACAAGACCATTGCCGTCTATGACCTTGGCGGCGGAACGTTCGACGTCTCCCTCCTCGAGATCGGCGACGGCGTCTTCGAAGTGCTCTCCACCAACGGCGACACCTTCCTCGGCGGTGAAGACTTCGACCTTCGCATCGTCGAATTCCTGGCAGCCGAGTTCAAAAAGGAACAGGGCATCGACCTGAAGACCGACAAGCTCGCCCTTCAGCGCCTCAAGGAAGAAGCCGAGAAGGCCAAGAAGGAGCTCTCGTCTGCAACGCAGTACGAAGTGAACCTGCCCTTCATCACGGCGGACGCGACAGGCCCGAAACACCTCAATATCAAGCTGACCCGTGCCAGGTTCGAAGGCCTTGTCGAAGACCTCGTCAAGCGCACCATCGACCCGTGCCAGAAAGCCCTCAAGGACGCTGGCAAGACGGCGGCTGACATCGATGAAGTCGTCCTCGTCGGCGGCATGACGCGGATGCCCGCGGTGCAGGAAGCCGTGAAGAAATTCTTCGGCAAGGAACCACACAAGGGCGTCAACCCGGATGAAGTCGTCGCCATCGGCGCCGCGATCCAGGGCGGCGTGCTGCAAGGCGACGTGAAGGACGTGGTCCTTCTCGACGTCACCCCGCTCTCACTCGGCATCGAAACGCTCGGCGGCATCTTCACCCGCCTGATCGACCGCAACACCACCATCCCGACGAAGAAGTCGCAGGTCTTCTCGACCGCCGAAGACAACCAGCCCGCCGTGACCATCAAGGTCTTCCAGGGCGAGCGCGAGATGGCTAACGACAACAAGATGCTCGGCCAGTTCAACCTCGAAGGCCTGCCGCCGGCCCCGCGAGGCCTGCCGCAGATCGAGGTGACCTTCGACATTGACGCCAACGGCATCGTCTCGGTCTCGGCCAAGGACAAGGCCACCGGAAAGGAACAGCAGATCACCATCCAGGCGGACGGCGGTCTCTCCGAAGCCGACATCAAGAAGATGATGGCCGAAGCCGAAGCCAATGCCGGCGCCGACAAGGCCCGCCGCGAACTGGTCGAAGCCAAAAACCATGCCGAAGCCCTCGTTCACCAGACCGAGAAGCAGATGATCGAGCATGGCTCGAAAGTCTCTGACGCGGTCAGGGGCGAGATCGAATCGTCGATTGCGGACCTGAAAACCGCTGCCGCCGGTGACAATGCGGCCGACATCCAGGCCAAGCACCAGTCGCTGATGACCGCCGCGATGAAACTCGGCGAGGCGATCTACGCCGCTGCCGGCACCGCCGCCGCCGAAGCCGACGGCGCCAAGGATGACGGCGTCGTCGACGCCGACTTCGAAGAAGTCGACGGCGACAAACGCGCCTAGGCCTTCCGTCGCCACACAGACAAAACCCCGCTGGAGACATCCAGCGGGGTTTTTCGTTCAGGCTTCAGCGTATGGCCGCTTTCGCTCGGTAAAGTGGGTTAAATGAGAACGACGACCTTCCCCGTCGCCTTGCGGTCCATCAGCTCACGGATAGCGTCGCCGCCGCGCTCGAGCGGATAGGAGTTCGAGATGTGCGGGCGGATCCTGCCGGCCCTGTAGAGCTCGAACAGCTCCCTGACGTTCTGCGCATGCGCCTTCGGATCGCGCGCCACCGCCGCGCCCCAGAACACGCCGCGCACATCGCAGCTCTTCAGCAGCGTCAGGTTCAGCGGCAGCTTCGGAATGCCGGCCGGGAAGCCGATCACGAGGAACCGCCCTTCCCAGTTGAGCGCGCGCACCGCCGGCTCGGCATAGTTGCCGCCGACGCCGTCATACACGATGTCGATACCGCCGCCGGACACGGCCTTGATGTCGTCCGCAAATTTCTTCTGCCCGTCGCGGTCCAGTTCGCTCGCATAAACGAGCCCCTTGTCGGCGCCCTTGGAGAGGCAGAAATCCACCTTCTCCTGCGTCGAGGCCGCCGCGATCACTTCCAGGCCCATCGCCTTTCCGAGTTCCACCGCCGCGATGCCCACGCCGCCCGCAGCGCCGAGCACCAGCAGCTTCTCGCCAGGCTTCGGGTTCGCCCTGTCCTTCAGCGCATAGTAAGACGTGCCGTAGGTCATCATCAGCGCCGCCGCCTCGTCAAACGGCATATTGTCCGGGATCAGCATCACACTCGGCGCCGCCGCCACGGCATATTCCGCCATCCCGCCTGTGCCGACCGATGCCAGCACCCGGTCGCCCGGCTTCACATGGCTGACGCCCTCGCCCAACGCCGAGACGATGCCCGCCACTTCCCCGCCCGGCGCAAAGGGGCGTGCCGGCTTGAACTGGTACATGTCCAGCAGCATCAGCGAATCCGGGAAGTTCACCCCGCAGGCTTTGACCTGGATCAGCACCTGGCCCTTGCCCGGCGTCGGAACGGCGACATCCTCGAGTACGAGGGTCTCAGGCCCTCCCACGGTTTTCGACAGCACGGCTTTCATGCGGGAGCTCCCTTCACGGCTTGTTGTTTCGCTGGCCTGACGGTAGCCATGCGCCACACCCACGCCAAGCCTGACGCGAGGGGAAAGAGGCAAAAAGAGATGGCGAAACTCTGGGCTCTTGCCCTGCATGGCGGCGCAGGTCCGATCTTCGGGCGCAACTATGCCCCGGAAGAGGCGCACCTGCGCGCGCTCCTCAAGGACGGCGCCGCGCGCCTCGCCGCGGGCGAAGCTGCGCTGGACGTGGTCGAGGCGATGGTCACGGCGCTCGAGGCCTCCGGCCTCTATGTCGCCGGCAAGGGCGCCAGCCCGAACACGGCCGGCCAATGGGAACTCGACGCCGCGATCATGGACGGGCGTACCCGCCGCGCCGGCGCTGTCGGCGCGCTGCAGGGCTTCGAAAGCCCCGTGCAGGCCGCCCGCGCGGTGATGGAGCGCACCCCCAACGTGCTGCTCGTCGCCGGCGGCGCGGCCACCCTCGCCGCCTCAGCCAACCTCGCCCGCGTCACTGATCCGAGGACCTATTATGGCGCCGTCGACGAAGACACCATGCAGGAGAAATCGCCGGGCATGGGCACGGTCGGCGCCGTCGCGCTCGACCAGTACGGCGACCTCGCTGCCGCCACCTCCACCGGCGGCGTGCTGTCGAAAACCCCGGGCCGCATCGGCGACACGCCGATCATCGGCGCCGGCACCTGGGCCGACGAGCGCTGCGCGGTAAGCTGCACCGGCCTCGGCGAGTATTTCATCCGCGCCAATGCCGCCGCCGATGTCTCCGCCCGCATCCGCTATGGCAACCAGACCTTCGAAAAGGCCGTTCGCGGCGCGCTCGACGATGTCAAACGCCTCGGCGGCAATGGCGGCATGATCGCCGTCTCGGCCAGCGGCGAGCTCGTCTGGGGCTTCAACTCCTCCGGCCTTAAGCGCGCCCTCGCCGATTCGCGCGGCCGTTTCGAAGTGGGGACTTTCCTGTGATCGTCCTCTTCTGGGTCCTCACCGCATTGCTCGCCTTCGCCATCCTGCTCGCCGCGCAGATGCGGATGCTGCTGTCCATCGTGCTGCGCCGCGCGCTCGCCGCCAGGTTCGGCGGCAAGCACACCGATACGGCGTACCGCACCGCCATATATGACGCCGGGCGCGCGGAGCCGGACTCCCAGCACGCGTATTATCTGTTTACGGAATATCCCAATCCCGTCGCCCACCTGGTCCTCGCCCGCCGCGTCGCCCTGGTCGCCCCCGGCCTGCTGCTGATCCTCGTCCTGGCTGGACGCTACGCCTTTGGAGTGATCTGACATGCGGGGTTTCTTCGCCATCGGCGCCGAGCGCATTTCCAAACCGATGAACCTCGGCGCCCTGATGCGTACTGGCCATGCTTTCGGCGCCAGTTTCGTCTTCTCGATTCGGGCGGCGAAGAATATCAAGGAAGGCCACTGGGCCGACACGTCCAAGAGCGAAGACCAGATCCCCTTTTACCAATGGGACACGCCCGGCGAGATGCAGCTGCCGCGCGGCTGCCAGCTGGTCGGCATCGAGCTGACCGATGACGCAGTCATGCTCCCCTCTTTCCGGCATCCGCCGCAGGCAGCCTATATCCTCGGGCCCGAGAAGGGAAACCTTTCGCCCGCGATCCTCGACCGCTGCGCGCATGTCGTGAAGATCCCCACCAAGTTCTGTATCAATGTCAGTCTTGCGGGCGCGATGGTCATGTACGACCGCCACCTCTCGATGGGCGGCCACGCGCCCCGACCGATTATGCCAGGCGGCCCGGACGCACCCGGCCGGAAACATGTTCCGGGTCCGGATAGAAAAAGGCCCGGTGAGAACTAGCGCGCCCCGAGGGTCCGCTGGATGAAGCCCATCACGCCGGTAAAATGCAGCCCGCCATCGCGCACCGCGAGGGCGTAGCAAACCTCGCCCTCGTCGCCGACCGGCTGATGGTAATCGTCGGTGCCGTTGATCACTATGTCGCCGGGACCATAGCTGCCGCGCTCATCCGAAAAGCCGCCAGCCAGGACGAGCGTGTATTCGCTGCCGGCATGCGTGTGGCGCGGGATCCTTGCGCCGGGCGCAATCCGGTAGAGTTCCGTCTCGAGCCTGGAGCCAGCGTTGAGGTTCAGCCGCTTCAGTCCGCGTCCCATGGCTTGCCAGCCGCTCTTGCCGAGCGCGTCCAGCGCCGCCGTGCGCAGCGGCTCGGGCAGCGCCAGCATCTCTTCCATAGCCTCCCCCGCCGCGCGGCCGGCGCGCGCGGAAGACACTTCGTCAGCGTCCAGCGCGTCGATCGCCGCCAGCGCCCGGTCGAGCGCGCCGTCGGTCAGCCTGGCGGCCGTCGCCGTCTCCAGAATACAGCCTGAGATCACTTCGCTGAGCGCCACCGCGTCGCGGATTTCCGGGCGCAGAACGCTCTGCGTTTCCAACATCAGCGCAAATGCCGGATCGAGACAACCTGCCGCATAGGCGGCGTAGAGCTCACTGAACGTGTTGGTAGGCGAAGAAGACATTGATTGAAAAATTCCGGTCGTTTCGAGCAACATTGTTCTATTGACGCACAGGTCAAGGACGCAAGGCTGCCGATTACAGCAGAAGCATTAAGTTGCCCCTTCGAGCTCACCTCTCAGGCGAAGAAACGCCAACCGGATACGCGACTTGACCGTGCCAAGCGGCAGATTGAAGGCCCGCGCAATTTCGGAATGCGACAGGCCGTCATAGAACGCGGCCTGCAGCAGCAGGAGCTGGTCGGCCGGAAGCTTGACGAGCTGAGAGCGCACGATGCCTTCCAGCTGGTCGCGCGACATCAGCGAATCAGGTTGCTCGATTTCCGGCGGGCGCAGCATCGGATCATCAGCGGTGAGTTCCGGGCGGCGCTGCCGGCGTTGCAGATCGATCCGCCGGTTGCGCGCAATCCGGAACATCCAGGTCGAGACCGACGCCTGCTTGCGATCGTACATCCCCGCCTTCTGCCAGACCGTGATCATCACGTCCTGCGCCAGTTCCTCGGCCTCGCCGTCACTGGCGCCGAGGCGCAGCATATAGCTCTTGATCCGGGGGGCGTAGAACTCGAACAGCTCGGAAAACGCGGGCCTGGACCGGTCAGTGGAGATCGCCGCCATACAGTCGGCATGCCGCTCCCGCTGGGAGGGATCTACCGTTCGGACCGTCTTGTCGAACACACGCGGAGCCTTTCCCGTCTTAACGGTTACACTCTCTGCCTGATCCTTCGGTAAAGCAACCATGACGCTTGGATTTTCCTAGTTATACTCGCTATAAGTGTTTCTCGTGGTCGCGCGCGAAGGCTGTTGCCACTAGAGTGATGGCCTGAAGCGACTATGGGAATAAAATATTGAGCACGCAACAGAAAACATTTCGCCGCCTAGGTCATCTCGCAATTGTGATCGCGCCGTTCCTGTTCACCGGAGCCGCCCTTGCGGAGCCCGCAGCGGTCGGCCGGTTCAAGGACTGGGCTGTATTCACCGAAACCGTCGAGGGCGACCTGATCTGTTACGCCGCTACCGAGGCCGAGACCAAGACGCCCACCAAGGTCAACCACGGGGCCGTCTGGTATTACGTGACCAGCTGGAAATCCGGCAAGGCGAAGGCCCAGCCCTCGATCAAGGTCGGCTACGACTTCAAGGAAGGTTCCGCCCCCAAGGCCAGGGTCGGCCGCTCCTCCTGGTCTCTCTTCCCGGTGGGCCGCGAGGCGTTCGCCGAAGATGCAGACGACCCGGCCATTGTCGAAGCCCTGCGCAGGGGCGCGAGCCTCGTCGTCGACGCCACCTCGGCGCGCGGCACGAAAACATCCTACAAATTCTCGCTGAGCGGCTCGGCCACCGCAATCGACAAGGCCGCAGAAGCCTGCCGCTAACCCGCTACCAGTCCGGCCTGACAAAGCGCTCAGGGTATTTCCCGTCCGCTTCGGCGTAGTAGGCCAGCACCTTCTTCATATCCCCCGCCGCATCCGCCGTCACCGGCAGCGGCCCCTCGAGGCGCAGAACCCGCGTGCGGTAGTCCAGCACCGCCATCACAATCGGCACGCCTGCCGAGCGCGCAATATGGTAGAAACCCGTCTTCCAGTTCGGATTGGCCTCCCGCGTGCCTTCCGGCGCGACCGCGAGATACATCGTCTCGCGCGCCGCAAAGGCCTGCCGCATCTGCTCAACCGCGTCCTGCGACGTGGATCGCTCCACCGGCACGCAGCCCGACCGCCTGACCAGCCATCCCAGCGGCCCGCGCACCAGCGCCGCCTTGCCCATCCAGTTCAGCTTGATCCGGTACCAGCCGGCCACCGCCACCATTGTCAGCCCGTCCCAGTTGGACGTATGCGGCGCCGCCACGATCACGGATTTCGGCACATCCACCGGCCAGTCGGACCCGATGCGCCAGCCGATCGTCCTCAGATATACCCAGGAAAGCCCCCGGATGAACTCCGAGAACAGGCCGGCATAAGGCGCGCTGCGCCCGAAGGGCCCGCTCGCCCGTTTAACGTGTCCCGTATTGTCCATGCCGCCACGATCCGTGCTTTGCGCCGGAACACCATATACCGATGCGCGAATTCCTGCCGAATCCTGATGGAAATCAGCCCCGCAAGGCGAAAAGCAAAACGGGCGGCAGCCTTTCAGCCACAGCCCGTTCTTCAGCCGTTCAGTCGAAACGCAGGTTACTGCGTGATCGGGGTCAGATGGATTTCCACGCGGCGGTTAGCCGCGCGGCCTTCAGGCGCGGAGTTGTCGGCGATCGGCTGGGCTTCGCCCATGCCGATGGCGTTGATGCGCACAGCCTGCGTGCCGCGGCCGACGAGGTAGGTCCGCACCGACTGGGCGCGCTGCTGCGACAGGGTCATATTATAGTCGTCAGCGCCGTCGGAACTGGCATGGCCAATGATGTCGACCGCGGTCGAGGGGAACTCGACGAGTGTTGCGGCCACATCGTTCAGCGGGCCGTAGAAGCCTGGCTGGATCGTCGCGCTGTTGACCGAAAAGGTCACACTCGACGGCATGGTCAGCTGGAGCCGGTCGCCGACGCGGTCGACTTCGATGCCGGTGCCCGCAGTTTGCTGGCGCAGTTTTTCTTCCTGCTTGTCCATGTAGACGCCGACCGAGACGCCGGCGATCGCGCCGACAGCGGCGCCGATGGCCGCGTTGCGCTTGTCGTCACCGCCCGCCATCATACCGGCCCCTGCGCCGAGGATGGCGCCGGCCGCGCCGGTCGTCAGCACGCGCTGGCTCGGACCCGTCTGGCAGGCCTGGATGAAAAGCGGCAGCGCGAGCGCTGCAATGAGGATCATAGACTTTTTCATGAGGTGACTCCCTTGTGATGAATTTTATCGACCGCTTTTTGCGGCAACCCGTATGAATATACGCCAAGAGTGTCAGATCGTTCCCGCAATTCGGTGACAGAAAGAAGGCCCGATCCACGATTTGCCCCCTTACATTCTGTCCATGCACGGAGCGGTTTTCCTTAATCTGCCCCGCATGCTATAGGCCCGCCGATGTCCACCTCACTCGACCTTTCCCGGCGCTCCGCGCCTCAGCCGCGCCCGAAATCCCTGTCAGGCCTGTCGATCCCGGCCCTGAAGGCGGAGATGGAATCGCTTGGGCTGGACGGTAAACAGGCTGGCATGCGCGCCAAACAGCTGCGGCGCTGGATTCACCATTTCGGCGCCCGTGATTTCGCGGTGATGACCGACATCGCCAAGGATCTGCGGAGCCTGATGGCGGAAAAATACAGTCTGGGCCGCGCCGAAATCGCCGACCATCAGGTCTCCGGCGACGGCACCCAGAAATGGCTCACCCGTTTCGGACCCGGCATCGAGAGTGAAAGCGTCTATATCCCGGATGTCGGCAAGGCCGGCGCCCTCTGCGTCTCGAGCCAGGTCGGCTGCACCCTCAACTGCACCTTCTGCCATACCGGCACGCAGGCCCTCGTGCGCAACCTCACCGCCCAGGAAATCGTCCAGCAGGTGCTGATCACCCGCGACGCGCTTGACGAATGGCCAAGCGCCGAGGAAGGCCGCCTGCTCACCAACATCGTCTTCATGGGCATGGGCGAGCCGCTCTACAATCTCGACAATGTCGCCGAAGCCATCGACACGATCTCGGACGGCGACGGCATCGCGATCGGCCGCAGACGCATCACCGTCTCCACCGCCGGCGTGGCGCCCAGGATCCCGGAACTCGGCCAGCGCACCAATGCCATGCTCGCCATCTCGCTGCACGCCACGAACGACGACCTGCGCAACGAACTCGTGCCGATCAACAGGAAGTACAACCTCGCCGAACTGATGGACGCCATCGCCGCCTATCCGAGCCTCGGCAACTCCCGCAAGGTGACGTTCGAATACGTGATGCTGAAAGGCGTCAATGACACGCTCGCCGAAGCGCACGATCTCGTCCGCCTGCTGAAGGGCGTGCCCGCCAAGATCAACCTGATCCCGTTCAATCCCTGGCCGGGCAGCCCTTACGAATGCTCAAGCTGGGAAAAGATCGAGGCCTTCGCCGAAATCCTCAACCGCGCCGGCTACGCCTCCCCCATCCGCACCCCCCGCGGCCGCGACATCCTCGCCGCCTGCGGCCAGCTGCGCTCCGAAAGCGTCAAAAAATCCGCTGCTGAGAAACGCCGCGAGGCGCTGGCGGGCGGCGAAGCAGGCGCCTGAAGTGGCAAGCCGTGGCAGAGCTTGTATCCCGGCTCTTGCCCCCCCCTTGCCTGACCCGTCCGGAAGTCCGGCCTGTTGACGTTTCAGGCCGCGCTGAGTGCCTGCAGGCTTTTGGCAACCTGCTCGATGATCTTGACCGCGAACGTGCCGAGATCGTCCGGATTTCCTGAGGTGATCACGCCGTTATCGACGACGACCGCATTGTCCTGCCATCTGCCGCCCGCGTTCACCGCATCGGCCTTGATCGATTTGCAGCTGGTCAGCGCCAGGTCACTAACACTACCCGCTGCGATCAGCAGCCAGGGCGCATGACAGATCGCGGGGAGCGGCTTACTGGCGTCGAAAAAGGCTATTCACGAAGCTGATCGCCTCCGGAAGGGTTCCCGGAATGTCCGGATTCATCTGACCGCCGGGCAACACAAGCGCATCATAGTCTTCCTGGCTGGCATCCTTCAGCAGCACAAGCACGGTCGCAGGGGCCGCTTCGAGCGCCTGCTCCGGCTTGAATAATTCCGATTGCCCGAATCCGTCTGTGGAGAGGATGGCTATTCTGGCGGACTTGATAGCGGTCATGCTCAGCTCCTGTTTGTGATCCCACAAGAAGTACCGAACGGGCGCAAGGTTGCGCCGCGCAGCATTCGCCGCGTTACCATTCCGGCAGGCCAGCGTGAAAACGCTCCGCCCAGGGATCATCAATGACAGTGCCGGATTTTGCTTTTGCAGGCGCACCGCAAACACAACCAGCCTGCAGACCATACTATGATGATGGGCCCGAAGCTGGTCCAGGGCTTACAGCTGATCGCAGCGCCCGCCGCCCCCCCCTACCGCATCTTCGAAATCTTCAGCTTGTCGATCTTCGCCCGCACCTGGATCGATTCCTCGCTGCGGGTCATCGCCTTGCTTATGGCTTTCAGGCTCATGCCCTTGGTCGCCAGCAGGTGCAGCTTCTGCACCTCATCGGTCGTCCAGGCCTGCCGGTGGCGTTCGAAGTTCCCAGCCAACTTTATGTTCCCTGGAATGCCGAGCGCGTGCCTGACTGGTCGGACAATGCCTTCTCCAGCTCTATCCCCGCTGGTGTGATATTGCCGCCTGCGTCCAGCCAGCCGCGCTCTACCGCGTAGGCCATCACTTCCGCCGGATCGCTGCGCCCCGAAACCATCACGGTGAACTGCAGGAGCGAATCGCGCCCCTCGCGGGCGGCGGCTGGAGCGTCTTTTGACTTCGGCATGTCGGATCCTTTTGGGGATGCCTGTCTGGCAGGCAATCATGAGCGCAGGATAAGCCCCTCGGAGGGCAGACGCAATCGCCGCACCGCGTGTCGCCATTGCGGCATTCCACACCTCCCCGCAGCCTCGTACAGGCGGCAAGGTTGCGGGCGGCGCCCCGGATGACTAACCTCTCTACAATGATGCTGCGCGCCGCCCTCTTTGCCCTCAGCGGCCTCGTGCTTGCCGGCTGCACCCCCAGGTCCGAAGGCCCGTGCGAGACGGTCGGCTTCGAATCGGTGCCCTTTCTGGTCTGCAGCTTCGACCCCGCCGCCGATGACATCCGCCTCTTCCTGCGCGACGAGGCCGGCGCGCCCTTCGGCCAGTTCGACCGGCTCGCCAACCATGTCGCCTCGAAAGGCGGCAGCCTCGTCTTCGCGATGAACGCCGGCATGTACCACGAGGACCGCCGCCCGGTCGGCCTTTATATCGAGGAAGAAGAATCCGAAATGGGCCTCGTCATGAATGCCGGGCCCGGCAATTTCGGCATGCTGCCCAACGGCGTGTTCTGGATCAAGGACGCGGCCGCCGGCGTCACCGAAACGCTCGCCTACGCCGAACGCTTCGCCGATGACCCTCCCCGCTTCGCCACCCAGTCCGGCCCGATGCTCGTCGTCAACGGCCAACTCCACCCGGTCCTCAACCCGGACGGCACCAGCATCCGCCGCCGCAACGGTGTCGGCGTCAGCGACGATGGTCGCCGCGTCGTCTTCGTGATCTCGGACTCGCCGGTGAACTTCCACGCCTTCGCCCGCTTCTTCCGCGACGAGCTTGACGTACCCAACGCCCTCTATCTCGATGGCGCGGTCTCCAAGGTCTACGCCCCCGCATTGGAGCGCAACGAATCCGGCCTCGACATGGGCCCGATCGTTGGCGTCGTACGCGGGTCCGGCAAATCGTGAAGCAGCTGAAGCTGTCGCCGGAACGCTGCCAGCCCCTGATCGAGCAGGTCCAGACCCTGTTCGCCCGCAATTTCGACGAAAGCCTGAGCGCCTTCCGCACCGGCGGACTGGTCGACCGCATTACCGCCCTGATCGGCCCCGGCGTCTACAACCAGGCGGCCGGGGACGTCCGCGCCCACTTGCAGGGCGGGCTCGACGATCTCTCCGGCGAAGTCTTCCTGGACGCTCCCGCCTGAACGCTTTCAGCGGCCGAGCGCGACTTCAATAAGCGGCTGAACATCCTGCTCGAGATCGATGCTGAAAGAGGCTGGGTCTCTCAGGGTCCCCGAAGTCTCCTGAAGCACAATGATACCCCAGTAATCATTCTCGAAATCGACCCACGGGGTGAAGCCAAAGGCGCCTGGTGAGGATATCACGGGCGCGGCGTCGCAGGCTGGCGAATATGGACGTACATCGCATTCCTTCCAGAAACCGAAGCCATAACGCCAATCCACATTGTTGGCGTCGAGCGCACCCGGACGGAATTCAATCACGCGGCTGCCTGTGCGGTCTTCAAGAAACGCCGCGCGGCTCGGTGCGATGTTGCCCTGGAGAATGGCAGTCAGCAGCTTTGCATAGTCCTCGCCGGTTGAGAGCAGCGACCCTGCATACCGCGGATTGTCGCCTGCGCCTTGTGTGTATCTCGTAACTGCACTGATCCCGAACGGGTCAAGCAGGACTTCCCGCATCGCCGCATCGATGGTCTGGCCCCGCTTGTTTGCGACCATCAGCGCGGCGATCTGCATATGTTCGTTACCATAGGAGAAGGCCGAATCCGGCAGGGTGTCCAGCCCGCCGTCATAGATCTGGCGCACGCATGTCTGGAGCGAAAAAGCACTTTCACCGACGCAACCCGGCCCACCGTCCCGCTGGTTGAAACCGGATGTGAAGCCCATCAGCATGTCGAGCGTGATGGCCGATCGCCCGTCGCCCGCCACGTTTGTCCAGAAGTCGATGTTATCTTGCGGGCGCGAGGTGCGAGAGAACTCGCCGCGCTCAATGAGCGTCCAGACAAACGCACCGAACACAAGCTTTGAAGCAGAAGCGATCAGGATCGGGGTGTCCGTCTTCATCGCGCCTTTCTCGAACCGGTAGCGAACCCCCGTACGGTCGCCGACCAGAAGTGCAATATTGGCTACAGGCGCAGCGTTGATCCGGGCCTCAACCGCACTGAAATCCGGCGCCGACGGAGGCGGGGGTGGAGGTGGAGGCGGAGGAGGTGGGGGCGGGGGCGGGGGCGGCGGAGACACCGGCGGAGGCGTGCCGGTCGAAGAATCCGCACCACCCCCGCCGCAGCCCGCAAGACTGAGCGTTGCGGCAACCATCATCAGCATCAGGCGCTTCATCGTCCCCTCCAGATCCGAGATATGCCCAAAAGTTGGTGATGCCCCTCGTCAGGCGGCATTTGAAACCTGCTTGATCCCGTCTTTGAACACAACCCCTTGAATGACCTCCGGCAGACGG
>CALGEF010000056.1 GCA_937881755.1 uncultured Acidobacteriota bacterium | reverse complement strand
ATCACCGTGACCGACGGCATCGCGATGGGCCATGAGGGCATGCGCTCGTCGCTGGTCAGCCGCGAAGTGATTGCGGACTCGGTCGAGCTGACGATGCGCGGGCATTCCTACGACGCGCTGGTCGGCGTGGCGGGCTGCGACAAGTCCCTGCCAGGGATGATGATGGCGATGCTGCGGCTGAACGTGCCGAGCGTCTTCATCTATGGCGGGTCGATCCTCCCGGGCCAGTTCGAAGGCAAGGATGTCACCGTGCTCGACGTGTTCGAGGCGGTCGGCGCCCATGCGGCGGGCTCGAGCGAGATGTCGAGTGCAAAGCTTGAAGCGCTCGAGAAGCTCGCCTGCCCCGGTGACGGGGCGTGCGGCGGGCAGTTCACGGCGAACACCATGGCGTGCGTGTCGGAAGCGATTGGCCTGGCGCTGCCGCTGTCATCGGCGCTGCCGGCGCCGTATCTGGAGCGCGACGCCTATTGCGCGGAGAGCGGCCGGGCAGTGATGCGGCTGATCGAGCAGAACATCCGTCCACGGGATATCTGCACACGCGAAGCGTTCGAGAATGCGGCGGTGGTGGTGGCGGCCTCGGGCGGCTCGACCAATGCCGCGCTGCACCTGCCCGCGATGGCGCATGAGTGCGGCGTGAAGTTTGACCTCAAGGACGTCGCCGCGATCTTCGCCAAGACGCCGTACATCGCGGACCTGAAGCCGGGCGGCAATTACGTGGCCAAGGATTTCGGCGAGGCGGGCGGCGTGCCGATGCTGATGAAGACGCTTTATGAGGCGGGCCTCATCCACGGGCACTGCATGACGGTGACCGGCAAGACGGTGGCCGAGAACCTCAAGGACGTGGTGTTCAACAAGGACCAGAAGGTGATCCGCGAGGCGACCAGTCCGATCTCGCCGAATGGCGGCGTGGTAGGCCTTTGGGGATCGCTGGCGCCGGACGGGGCGATTGTGAAAGTCGCGGGTCTCAGGGAGCTGACCTTCTCCGGCCCGGCCCGGGTGTTCGATGGCGAGGAAGCCTGCTTCGCGGCCGTGCGCGAGCGCAACTACAAGGAAGGCGAGGTCCTGGTCATCCGCTATGAGGGGCCGAAGGGCGGACCCGGCATGCGCGAGATGCTGTCGACCACGGCGGCAATCTATGGCCAGGGCATGGGGGACAAGGTGGCGCTGATTACCGATGGCCGCTTCTCCGGCGCAACGCGCGGGTTCTGCGTCGGCCATGTCGGACCGGAAGCGGCCGAGGGCGGTCCGATCGGCCTGATCCGGGACGGCGACATCATCATCCTCGACGCCCTCAGGGGCACGATCGATGTGCGCCTCACCCCCGCCGAGATGGCAGACCGCAAGCGGGAGTGGACACCGCGGATCACCAGGTATGGCTCCGGCGCACTGCAGAAGTTCGCAAAACTGGTCGGCCCGGCGCATGAGGGCGCGGTGACGCATTCCGGGTTCGCCGGAGAGCTGCACGTCTACGCCGACATCTGAGCGGGCCCTTTCAGGAAGGCGCAGCACGCCTTATGCTCGGTAATCTGGGCAGAAGCGGGAACCGGGCATGAGTGACAAGGATCAGATCCCCGACGCGGGCGCGCCGCTCTCGCTGGGCGACCTGCCGCCGGAATTTGCCGGGTTCGCCCGTCTCTACGAACAGGAAATCCGGCCTGGCCTGCTGGCCCGCGAGGCGGAGCGGGTCGCGGCAGCGCAAAAGGCAATCCAGACACGCTGGATCGGCGGCGCAATCATTGCCGCGGGTGTGGGGATCGGATTTGCACTGCTGAAGTTGCCGGCGGCGGCGATCATCGCCGGCATCATCGGTTTCGGCGTGATCGGCTGGGGCAACATGGGCATCTCGCGGCTCGCCGGCGAAGCCAAGGCGCTGATCGTCGAGCCCGTAGCGCGCCGGCTGGGCCTGGCCTTCACGCCCGCGCCCGGCACGTGCGAGGCGATCTACCGGCACAAGGATGTCGGCGTGGTGCCCGGCTGGGACCGCTCGAAGTTCGAGGACCTGGTCACCGGCAGGCGGGGCCTGGTGGATTTTGAACTGTTCGAGGCCCACCTTGAGGAAAGGCGCACGACAACCGACTCGAAAGGCCGCATACGGACGAGATGGGTGACGGTGTTCCAGGGCCAGTGCCTGCGGCTGGACTTCCACAAGACCTTCTACGGCCGCACACTGGTGACCCGCGACATGGGGTTCTTCAACCGGTTTGGCGGCGGCAACGGCATGCAGCGTGCGATGCTGGAAGACCCGAAGTTCGAGAAGATATTCGAAGTCTACACCACCGACCAGGTGGAAGGCCGGTACCTGCTGACGCCGGACCTGATGCAGAAGCTGGTCGATCTGGAGGAGGTTTTCCGGGGCGGTAAGCTGAAGGCGGCCTTTGATGGCGGCGAAATGCTGATCACCCTGCAGGGCGGAAACCTGTTC
>CALGEF010000055.1 GCA_937881755.1 uncultured Acidobacteriota bacterium | reverse complement strand
ACACTTTCTTTCGATGTGGTCATGGCTGGCCTCGCGATGACGCTGTCGCATCTCGCCATGCTCTATTCCGATCCCGGCGTCACCGCCTTCCCGGTCAGGGCCTGGATCCTTGCCAGCACATGCTTCATGCTCGCGGCGGCTGCGGGCTTCGTCATCGGCGGCGTGCATCGCCAGGTCTGGCGGCACATGGGCGCGCCGGACGCTATTCGGCTGGTTCAAGGCATTGCACTCGCAGTGTTCCTCTACCTCCCGGTCATGGTCGCGCTCAATGGCCGCCTGATCGATCCATTGCCGGTCCTGCTGGTTGCGACCGCTCTATGGACCGGCGCCGCCTTTGCCGGCCGCATGATTGCGCGCTACCGCACCACAAACGCCCCCTTCCAGATTTTCCAGCGCATCCCGCGCCAGAGCCAGCCTGTCCTTCTCGTGGGCGACCCTGCCAGCTGGATCGACGTCCTGCGCCGCCTCGAATCCTCCGGTAACGAAACAACCCTGCGCGTGCTCGGCCTGATCGATGTGAACGGCAAGGAGCCCGGCCGCGCGGTGCGCGGCCTGCCGATCATGGGCAGCCTCAGGGAGCTCGGAAACGTCATTGACGTCCTCGCGCTGCGCTATGGCAGCGCGCCGTGGATTGCCGTCACAGGCCCTGCCCGCGACCGCGCCACCATGGGCGAGATCCTCGAGATTGCCTCCACCCACGGCGCCCACATCATGGCGCTCGGCGCCGCCGCTCAGACACTCGAGCCTGTACGTCCGGCCGACCTGCTCGCCCGGCCTGAACGCGCGCTGGACCTGCGCCCGGTTCGCGAACTGCTTTTCGGCGCCGATGTGCTGGTGACCGGCGGCGGCGGCTCGATCGGCTCGGAACTTGCCCGCCAGGTCGCCCGCCAGTCGCCCGCCTCGCTGGCCATCGTCGAGTCCTCGGAGTTCAATCTCTACCAGATTGACCATCACCTGCGCGCCCTGCATCCCGGCCTGCCCCTCACCTCCCACCTCGGCGACGTGCGCGACACGGCCCGGCTCGCCGCCATCTTTGCCGAATCCAGGCCGGACATCGTCATCCACGCCGCCGCCCTGAAGCACGTGCCGCTGATGGAAGAAAATGTCTGCGAAGCCATCCTCACCAATGTCGGCGGCGCGGTTGCCGTCGCGCGTGCGGCCGCCGCTTCCGGGGCCAGCCGCTTCGTCTTCATCTCGACCGACAAAGCGGTTGCCCCCGACAATGTCATGGGCGCCACCAAACGCCTCGCCGAACTGGCGATCAGCCGGATCATTTCCGAAGCCCGCATGGGCGGCGCGCTGGTCCGCTTCGGCAATGTCCTCGGCTCATCCGGCTCGGTCGTTCCACTGTTCGAGCGCCAGATTGCTGCCGGTGGCCCGGTCACGCTGACTGACCCGGAAGCCACCCGCTATTTCATGACCATCGAGGAGGCGACCGCGCTCGTCCTGCAGGCCGCCGCGCTCCAGCAGGAAACGCAGCATGCGGAACTGTTCGTGCTCGACATGGGCGAGCCGATCGCGATCCGCCAACTCGCCGAAACGATGATCCGCCTGAAAGGCAAGGTCCCCGGTGTCGATATCGAGATCACCACGATGGGGATGCGCAAGGGCGAGAAGCGGCATGAGGCGCTCACTTATGCCCACGAGGCGCTTGAGCCTACCGCGGTCGAAGGCGTCAACCGCGTCACCAGCCAGGCGCCCGCCGGCGAATTGCTCGACAAGCAGGTCAATGCGCTGATCGAGGCGGCCCGCCGCCACGACACATCGGAAGCGCTGCGCCTGCTCGGCGTGCTGGTGCCAGAATACGGCGCCGAACGCCCGCAGGACCAACAGCGCCGCCCGGCCTGACATCCGCTTTGGCGAAAGAAGGGACCCCGGGATCAACCCCGGGGCCATCAGGTCTCATGGAACCGGTTTTCAGAATTGCGTGCTGAGCGTTACTTTCACCGTCAGCGGAGCTGAGAGCGTGATGTTGTTGTCATTATGTGCGCTCACCGCATAAAGCTCGCCCGTAAGGTTTTCCAGATTCAGTTGCACGGACAGCTCGTCCGTAAGCTGGTAATAGGCGGCCGCGTCAAGGCGCGTGAAGGCCGGAAGCACAACTGCATTGGAAACCGTGGCGAACCGGTCGTCCTGCCAGACGAGGCCCATGCCAAGGCCGAGCCTGTCGGTCGTGCGAACCTTGCTCCACAGACTGGCGCTCTGTTCGGGCACGAGCGGCGCGGCGCGGCCGGCCGGCGCGGCGCTTGTCGTCCCTGAGATCTCGGCGGACTGCCAGGCATAGGCGGCCGCAACATCCCAGCCGTCCATGATTTCGCCCTGAAGGGCAAGCTCAAGTCCCTCACTGCGCTGGGCCCCGGTCAGAACGGACTGACCGGCGACCGGCCCCGGCGCGAGCGTGTTGGTGCGGTCAAGGCGGAACAAGGCCGCCGTCAGCAACAGCTCCCGGGACGGCTGCCACTTGAGACCGACTTCGGTGTTCCCGAATTCTTCAGGATCGAAATCTGCCAGTGCAGGCGTCAGGTTTCCGAACTGCTCGCCGGACTGCGGCAGGTAAGACCGGGCCCAGCTTGCATACAGCGCCAGGTCATCTGCCGGTTCATAAACAACGCCGAGGCGCGGCGAGATGAATTCATCCGTACGCGCTGCATCTGCGCCGATCCTGTTGTCGAACCCGAAGTCGAAACGATCAAATCGCACGCCGGCAATTACCTGCAGCTGCTCTGTCAGCCTGATCTGGTCCTGGGCATAGACGGCAAGCAGGTTCAGGTCGTTCAGATTGTTTCGCGACACACGCCCGAACACGGCAGACGCGTTGCGCCCGCGGTCCGCCACGGACACTGCCAGGCGCTCTGATCCTCCGGCAGCAGGAAACTGCCCTTCTATACGCAGGTTCTCGCTTTTCTGCTGACCGGCTTCCACACCGAGGAGCAGCGTATGCTCCAGGCCGGCAAGCTCGCCCTTCCAGATCAGGTCCGACTGCGCGATCAGGTTCTCCCGCGCAGTCAGCGCGTTGTAGGCGGCCAGCTGGACGCTGCCATTGGCAGCATTCACGGCGCTCGCTGCAAAGATGTTCTGGTAGAACTTGTCATAGTCGCCATAGACAACCGCGGTGCGCAGCTTCAGCGTATCCGAGAATTCATGCTCGAGAACCGCCGTCAGCGAGTTGACGGTCACTTCGCTCGGGCTCAGGTCCGGATTGCCGTAGAACGCCTTCTCCGAAGCCTCGAAAGGCCGGCCATTGATCGACGGCACGCCGCGGTCCGTCACGCGCTCATCCACAAAATGCTCTGCGGACAGACGAAGTGTGGTTTCGGCGCCGAGGGCGAAGGCCGCGCTGGGCGCAAGGCCGTAGCGTTCGGACGAAACCGCTTCACGATAGCTGCCTGCCTTCTCGTAGAGCGCATTGATCCGTGCATCGACACCTTGCGCAGGCGCGCCGCCCAGATCGCCGCTCGCCCGCGCATACCCGAAGGAACCAATCCCGAGGGCGACCGCGCGGGTGCGCTCGCCGTCCGCCTGCTTCGAGACCCGGTTGATGACCCCGCCGCCGGTTCCCCGTCCAAAGACCAGCCCTGACGGCCCCTTCAACACTTCGATCCGGTCGGTGTTGTAGACATCCCGGAAGTACTGGAGATCGTCGCGC
>CALGEF010000054.1 GCA_937881755.1 uncultured Acidobacteriota bacterium | reverse complement strand
CGGCGCGCTGCAGCTGATCATCACGTTGATCTCCGCAGAAGGCGGCTGTGAGATCGGCCAGTTTGCAGGGGAGATCGCGGCGGTTGCCGATACGCTGTGGATTTCCAAGGCGGTTGCGGGCTTTGCGATCTTCTATCTAATTCTCGTACTCAGCCTGCGCGGACATCTGAACAGAGGGACAAAGGCCATTGCAGCCGGCGCGGCGGCGGGGACAACCGCCTTCGTCTTCGTGACGTTCCTGTTCCAGCTCCACCTGAATTATTCCGTTCTCGGAACACTCTGCGGGGCACTCGCCTCGCTGATCTTTGGTTTTGTCTGGCTGTCGGCCTCAGTGACGTCGCTGCTGCTCGGCGCAGCGCAGGCGGCGGAATGGTCTCAGGCCTGGGGCGAGGACGGCGCTGACGCCGCTGCATAGGCCCCGGCGACCTGGGTGAGCCGGCGCAGGGTGCGCGCGTCCGCCATCCCGGTGATGGCGTCCGGCAGGAAACGGCGCTGGAAGGCCCGCAGCGCGGCCGGCACATCTGAGATGTTATAGCCGATGGCGCCGAGCTGGCGGTTGAGGCCGCCCGGATCGCCGCCCATCCAGACACAGCCCGCCCCGGAACCTTCCGGCGGCCAAAGTCCGATCCCCGCCGCCGCAAGGTGGGGCCAGGGAAAATGCTCGCCCGGATCAATCTTGCGCTTCGGCGCAATGTCCGAATGCCCGACGATCCGGACCTGAGGAATGGACTGACGCGCAATGATCTGCCCCGCGAGGTCGATGACCGCCTCGATCTGCGCGTCCGGATAGGGCGGCAGCTGTTTGCCGGGCAGCTGGAAGTCATGTCCGCCGTTGACGATTTCGATGCCGACGGAGCGCGAGTTGAGGTCGTCATCGCCTTGCCAGCTGGAAAGGCCCGCATGCCAGGCCCGCCGGCTTTCATCGACAAGCTTCGCGATGCGTCCGTCTTCCCAGACCATGTAATGGGCGGCGACCTTCGCCTCGGGATCGCGCATACGGTCCAGCGCCGCCTGCCCGGATTGCATGCCAGTATAGTGCAGCACGAGCAGGTCCACCTTCTGGCGGCGCTCATCGTGATTGGGGCTCGGCGTCTCTTCAAGGCGCATCAGGAATCTCCGGAAGCGTACTTCTTTCCGAGGGCTGCTTCTGGCAGCACGCTATTCGGCCTGATCGCAATGAGGAAGACCCCGGCGAGCGAAACTGCGCCGCCGATGACGAGTTTCCAGGTGAAAGGCTCGTTCAGCAGGGTCACGCCGAACAGTACGCCCCAGAGCGGCGTCATCAGCGTCAGCGGCGAAAGGAGCGAGACGTCATGACGTTTGAGCAGGGTGTAGAAGGCCGAGTGGGCGAAGATCGAGACGCCGACAATGGCGAACAGGCTCGCCAGCCAGACCTGCCAGCCGCCGGCCACATAGGCGGCGACCTGGCCGGTTTCGAGCACGGCGGAGAGGGCGAACAAGGGCGCAAAGCTGAACAGGCCGACCCAGGCGGAGAGGTTCAGCGGGTGCATCTCCGGCATGCGCTTCATCACGATGCCGCCCGCAGAGCCAAGCGCCGCCGCGAAGAAGATCAGGAGCAGGCCGAAGGACAGGCTGAAGGAGCCGGGATCGAAGGCGATGACGACGACACCTGCAAAGGCGAGCGAGATCCCGAGCGCGCGGCGCCAGCCGATCTTCTCGCCGAGGAAGATCATGCTCATGATCGTCGACATCGGCACGCCAAGCTGTCCGGTGACGGCGGCGGCGGAGACATCGGCATTGGCGAGGCCGACGAAGAGAAGGCCGAAGTTGAGGCAGCCGATCAGCATGGCGATCAGGAACAGCGTGCCGAGATTCTTCGGTACCGGCCGCAGGAACGGGATCAGGAAGACGGCGACACCGAGAAAGCGGATCGCGGCAAAGAAAAGCGGCGGGACACTGAAATCCGACACGACCCAGCGGGTCATGACGAGGTTCACGCCCCAGACGAAGCAGATGAGAAAGAGGAGGGCGAAGTCACGCAAAGACATGCTTCGGCCCTATCAGTCTTTTTCCGCGCCGGGCAGGGGGGACGCGGCGTGAAGCGGGCAGCGCTGCTATGCAGCGCCGAGCCACTTTACCAGGAGTTTGAGATAGACCTTGCCGTCCGCTTCCGCGGGCGGAAGGGCACCGGCGCGGATGTTGACCTGCAAGGCGGGCAGGATGAGGCGCGGCGCGGCCAGCGTCTTGTCACGCGCCTCGCGCATTTCGACAAAGTCGTGCTCGCTCACGCCCTCATGGACGTGGACATTGCTGGCGCGCTCTTCGGCGACCGTCGTTTCCCAGACAAAGGTGTCGCGGGATTTCGGCAGGTAGTCATGTCCGACGAAAACGCGGGTTTCGGACGGCAGGGCGAGGATCTTGTGGATCGAGCGAAACAGGGTTGCCGCGTCGCCGCCCGGAAAATCGGCGCGGGCTGTGCCATAGTCCGGCATGAACAGCGTGTCGCCGACGAAGGCCATGTCGTCGATCAGATAGGTGACGCAGGCGGGCGTGTGGCCGGGCGTGTGGAGCACGCGGATCTCGAGATTGCCCAGCGGGAGCGTGTCGCCCTCTTTGAGCAGCAGGTCGAAGACATGTGCATCGGGCGCATTGCTGGTCACACCGAATAGCGGGACGAAGGCTTTCTGAACCTTGGTGATCAGGGCGCCGATGCCGAGTTTCGCGCCGGTCAGGCGGCGCAGGTAATCGGCGCCGGAGAGGTGATCGGCATGGGCGTGGGTGTCGAGGATCCAGTCGATGCGGAGGTTTTCTTCTGCCGCCGCCGAGATCACGGCATCGGCCGAAACCGTGCTGAGGCGGCCGGCATTGGGGTCGAAGTCGAGTACGGGATCGATCACGGCCGCGGCGCGGGTCGCGGGATCCCAGACAAGGTAGGTGACCGTATGGGTGGCTGCGTCGAAGAAGGATCTGAGCATCGCCATGGGGCGTCTCCTTTCAATGTTGAGACAGCTATATATTAGCGCTTGCTAAATTAGCAATGCCGAATATATATGACCCATGAATCAGACGTCCCTTGACCCCGCCCAGTTCCGAGACCGTGCCGGTGAAGCTGCCAGGCTGCTGCGCACGATGTCAAACGAGCACCGCCTGATGATCCTGTGCCGCCTCGGCGACAGCGAGCTTTCAGCAGGCGAGCTTCAAAGCGGAACCACGCTGTCTCAGTCCGCGCTTTCTCAGCACCTCGCGGTGCTGCGGGAAGACGGGCTGGTGGCGACCCGGCGGGCGGGCCTGAACATCTTTTATCGGATCGCGGACCCTGCCGTGCTCCGGGTCATCGAAACGCTGGCAGCGATCTTCTGCCCTGAGGACTTAAAACCATGAGCACACTGACGAAAATTGATCCGCAGACGGTTGCGGCCGGACTGAAGTCCGGCAAGTTCCACCTGATCGATATCCGCGAGGCGGACGAATTCGCACGCGAGCATATCGGCGGCGCAGTTTCCATTCCGCTGTCGCAAGTCGAGCAGGCGGATGTGAAAATCGAGGCGGGCCGCACGGCTGTTTTCCATTGCAAGAGCGGAATGCGGACCGAAGCCAACTGTGCCAGGCTGGCCAGCCGCATCAACGGCGATGCGCTGTTGCTGGACGGCGGCCTGGATGCCTGGAAGAAGGCCGGGCTGCCGGTGAGAGACAATGCCAAGGCGCCGCTGCCGATGAACCGGCAGGTGCAGATCACGGCCGGGACGCTCGTGCTGGCCGGCGTGCTGATCGGCACGTTCATTCATCCGGCGGGTTATGCGCTTTCTGGATTCATTGGCGCGGGCCTGATCTTTGCGGGCGCCAGCGGCTGGTGCGGCATGGCGAATGTGCTCGCCGCGATGCCCTGGAACAGGACGGCCTGAGCGGCGCAAGATGATTGAACTTACAAGTTCGGTGATCGTCGCGGCCCTGCTCAGCGGGGCGCTGATCGGCCTTTTCCTTGGCACCTTCGGAGGCGGGGGATCGGTGCTGGCGGCGCCGCTGCTGCTCTACGCCGTCGGTGTCACTGATCCGCACCTCGCGATCGGCACGTCGGCGGCGGCCGTCGCGGTGATTGCGCTCGTCAGCCTGACCGGGCACTGGCGCGAGGGCCGCGTGAAGTGGCCTTGCGCCATCGTGTTTGCACTGGCCGGTATCATAGGTTCGCTGATCGGTTCGACGCTGGCCCTGCGGGTGGAGGGCGATGTGCTGCTTTTGGCCTTCGCGTTTGCGATGGCGGCGGTCGGCCTCTCGATGTTGCGCAGGCCCAAGAGCGAGGGCGACCCGGATGTACACATCACGGCGAAACTGATGGCGCGGATCGCGCCGATGGGATTTGGCGTCGGCGGCGCGGCGGGTTTCTTCGGGATCGGCGGCGGCTTCCTGATCGTGCCGGGCCTGATGATGGCGACCGGCATGACGCTGGCGAATGCCACGGCGTCTTCGCTGGTCTCGGTCGCCGTGTTCGGCGCTTCGGCCGCATCGAATTATGCGCTGCACGGAGAAGTCGATTTCCGCCTGGCGGGATTGCTGCTCGCGGGCGGGGCGGCTGGCGGCGGAATCGGCGTGCTGCTCTCACGGGCGCTGGCAACCCGGGTGCGTCTCGCGCGGTCCGCCTTTGCTGTCCTGATTGTCATCGTCGCGGTCTATGTGGGGTGGAAAGCAGCCAGTGCGCTGGGCTGGACGGGTTGAAGCGAACGCAGCGGCGGCTGTGGATGGTTGCTAATTCTGCCTTAAAGCGCTGATATGGCTGTGAGGTGGGGTGACCGGCCGGCGCAGCCTTGCGCGGCCATAAGGGAGAGAGCCGATGAGCCTGATCTGGTGGATATTGCCGTCTGTTGCAGCCGTTCTGGGCCTGATCCTCCTGTTCGCGGGCTTTGCGAAGATGGCCGGGCTCAAACCTTTCGCAGGTGTCGCGCGCCTCGCGTTCGGGTCGGGTTTTATGGGTCTGGCGGGCGTTATCGCCTTTGCGGGCCTGAACATCCAGACCTACAAGCGCCTCACGTATGAGCGCCCTGTGGCGACAGTGAAGTTTACCGCCGTTCCCGACCAGGCCGATGCTTACCGTGCGGACGTGGTATTCTCCGACGGCCAGACCCTGCTGCAGGCCGATGGCAGCGCGCCGGTTTTCCGGGGCAACGAGTGGCAGATGGGCGCCAAGGTCATCAAGTTCAAACCGATGGCCAACATCCTCGGCTATGATTCGATCTACCGGCTGGAGCATATGCGCTCGCTGGACGCGATGCAGTTTTCCTCGGAAGCCGTCACCGAAGGCAAGATCGACGGGTTGAAGATTGTCGAGACCGAACCCGGCATTGATGTCGGCGGCCTCGCGGCAAAGTATGGATCGCAATTCGGGATCGACGCCGAATACGGCTCAGCCACCTACCAGCCGATGGGCGACGGGTTCGAGTATGAGGTCTCGATCACGCAGGACGCGCTGATTGCGCGCCCGAGCGAGGCGACGAAATCCAAGATCCAGGATGGCGCCTATCCTGGCTTCCGGCCGATTGGCGGATCCAACGGATGAACGCCTGGGAGAGGTATGTCGTGCCGAACCTGATCGCGTGCGCGTGTTCCTCGCGCCCGATCATGAAACAGCGCGCGAAAGTTGTTCCGAAGGCGGAAGGTATCGTGCTGGAACTCGGCTGTGGGTCGGGCACCAATTTCGCGATGTATGATGCCGGAAAGGTTGACAAGCTCTACGCGCTGGAGCCTGCGCCCGGGATGATCGTCAAAGCGAAGCGAACGGCAGGCGAACTCGGCATCGGCAAGAGTATCGAGTTTCTCGAGACCGGCGCCGAGAACATTCCGCTCCCGGATAAATCGGTCGACACCGCCGTGATCACGTTTGTGCTGTGCACGATCCCCGACTGGGCAGGCGCCCTCGCCGAAACGCGGCGCGTGCTGAAGCCGGGCGGCAAGATCCTGTTCACCGAGCATGGCCTTTCGCCGGACGAAGGCATTTCCAAATGGCAGCGCCGGGTCGAGCCGGTGTGGAAGCCGCTGTTGGGCGGGTGCCACCTGACGCGCGATACGCTGGGCCTGCTGCGCGAGGGCGGCTTCCGCAGCGATGACGCCGAGACGATGTATCTGCCGAACACGCCGAAGATAGCCGGCTTTGTGAGCTGGGGTTCGGCGCAGGTCGCCTGATGCGGCGGCCGCCTTACCTGCCATTTCTGAGCGGACCGCTCAGCCTTGCGCCGGGGCTGAAGCCAATTGCGCCAGAGGCTTGGCTTTCGCCTGATACCGAGGCGCATGTCCTCCCGGAAAAGCGCGGCGTGATGCGGCATCATCGCGGCGAAGTCTACGGCGCGCGGGATGGCAGCGAACTGGCGGCGCTGGAGCTGGCGTCTGCGGTGCACGCTGTCGCCGGGCCGGGGGAGGGCGACTGGGCGAGCCCGCTCGAAGGCGCAGCCAGCGCCGTCTCGGATGACCTCTGTATACTGATCAAGGACGGCGGAGGCCTCTGGCGGCTGGAGGCGGCGAGCCTCTGCGCGCCGACCTTCTGGTGCCTTGGTGAGAAGCTCGGCGAGCCGCTCGGCGGTCTGCACGGACCGGTGCCGGGGGCGAACCCGGGCATGGTCTCGCGCATCCACCGGATGTTCGATGCGGTCCAGCCGGGCCAGGTGCTGGAGCGGTTCAACTGGACCGTCCAGCCGGGCGCTGCGCGGTTCACGCCGAGCCAGGCGCCGTTCAAGCAAATCGCCGCGCAGCTGCCCGCCGAAGGCGCGCTGGGTGCGCTGTGGTTTCGCGTCGAGCGGCAGACGATTACTAAGCTGTCGATGTCCGGCGCGGTGGTGTTCACGATCCGCGTCGCGATTGATCCCTTGCGGGCGGCGCTGGCCGGGGCGTCGCACGTTGAAGCGTTTCGTGCGGCCTGGGACGGGATCGATCCGGTGCTGGCGGACTATAAGGGCTGGCCGCATTACTCGCGGCTGGTGCGGGCGGCGCTGGCTGAGGCGGCCTAGCGTTTCCGGGCTTTCCGGCGCGCCCGCGATACCCTACATCGCTGGGAGACGGCCCATTTCAAACAGAAAGTGAGACATGCCATGGACTTCCAGCAGATCCTTCTCGACCTCCAGAAACAGGCGAAACAGGCGGCCAGGGAATACGATCTCGACGGCAAGCTCAAGAAGGGCAAGGACCTCGGTGAAGCTGCACTGGAACGGCTGAAGACCGACCGTAACACGCAGATCGCGGCTGCGGGCGCGGGTGCGCTGATCACGGCGATGCTGCTGGACACCAGGGGCGGACGGCGTTTCCTCGGTGGCACGGCGAAGACCGGCGCGGTCGCAGGTCTCGGCGCGCTCGCCTATCATGCCTGGATGAAATCGCAGGGGCAGAAAACCGATCCGAAAGTCGAGCCTGGGCAGCTTGGCTATGTGACAGCGAAGAAGGCGGAGCCGGAATTTGCAGAAGCGCTGGTGCGCACGATCGTGGCGGCGGCCTGGGCGGACGGCGTTCTGGACGAGGCGGAGAAAGTCGTGATCGACGGCGCGCTGAAAGAGGCGGGCCTTGGCGCGAAGGACCGCGCAATCCTCGAGAACACGCGGCCCGAAGCCGAGACGCTGGACAAGATTGCCGCCGGCGCCCTGTCGCCCAACCATGCGGCGCAGCTCTACACGGCTGCCTGCGTCGTGACGGGTGATCCGACGGCGGAGGAAGCGGGCTTCCTCGGGCGGCTGGCTGCGCGGCTCGGCATTGCCGGGGCGCATGCGGCGGCGATCCGGGCGGAAGCCAAAGGCTGATGCAGTACTGGTTGTTGAAGTCGGAGCCGGACGCCTGGAGCTGGGAACAGCAGGTGGCGAGGGGCGAGACGGGCGAGATATGGTCCGGCGTGCGCAACTATACCGCGCGCAACCACATGCGCGCGATGAAGCTGGGCGACCGGGCGTTTTTCTACCACTCCAACGAAGGCCTTGCGGTAGTTGGCGTGGTCGAGGTATGCGCGCTGTCGGCGCCGGATCCGACCACGGATGATGTGCGGTGGGACTGCGTGACGGTCAAGGCGCTGGCGCCGATGCCGAGGCCGGTGACGCTGAAAGAAGTGAAGGCTAATCCCAAGCTGGCGGAGATGAGCCTTGTCGTTTCGTTCCGGCTGTCGGTCCAGCCGGTGTTGCCCGCGGAGTGGAAAGAGGTTTGCCGAATGGGCGGGATGGATCCGAAGACGCTGAAGGCTGCGTAGCGGGCGTCAGCCCCTGTGCCCGTCTTCAAATCCCGCCAACGTCCATTCGGCGAAGGTGGCGAGGTTGCCGCCGGTGAAGAGGAAGCCGGCGACGCCTGCGGCGCGGGCGGCTTCGAGGTCGGCGTCCTTGTCGCCAATGAGAAAGCTCAGCTCGCGTTTCACGGGAAAGTCCGCCATTGCGCGCAGCAGCATGCCGGGCTTCGGTTTGCGGTCGAAACTGTCGCGCCGGTAGCGGGGGTTCTCGCCCTCTTCATGGTAGGGGCAAAAGTAGATCCGGTCGATCTTCGCGCCTGCTTCCGCGAGGCGCGCTTCCATCCAGGCGTGGAGCGCGTGCATCTCGTCTTCGGTGTAATAATTGCGGGCGATTCCGGACTGGTTCGTGACGACGAAGACATACCAGCCGCGCGCATTGAAGGCGGCAATCGTCTCGGCCGCGCCCTCGATGAATTCGAAATCCTCGATGCGGCTGACATAGCCCTTGTCGGCATTGATGACACCGTCGCGGTCAAGGAACAGGGCGGGCTTGTGCACGATCATGCGCCCCTCTTGGCTTAACCGGGCGGCGCCTGCAATCCTCGTCGGAGAGGCCAACGGGGTGGACCGGCCAGGTTGCCTGCGCAACGCTCAGGCGGCTTAACCCGGCGGAGAATTTATGGAGGCTTATGCAGCGCTGCTGCTCAGCACGTTTGGTGGCACCGTGGCGGGGCCGGTCTTCGTGCGTGTGGCGGGCGGCGACGGGACGGCGGGTGGAGTGGCGGGCCTCCTGGGCGGTGTGGCAGCGCACTGCGGCGCGGCAGCGCTGGGCATTGGCGAGGTGCCTCGCCCGGTTCTTGGGCCGGTACTGGGCGAGGTCTATGGCCGGCCGGACATTGTGCGGCATGCGCAGGATTTTCCCCAGGGCGCGGGTTGGCGGCGGCGTGGCGGCCTGGTTCACCGGTCTGGTGATCAGGAAGGCATAGATTTATTACTCCGCCGGTTTGGCGACGGCGTCCCGGTTGGCGCGCACGCCGATCAGGAACGGAATCATCGACAGTGCAGCGATCAGCGCAGCGAGCACGAAAGCGGCGCCGGCAAAATACACCGGCGCGCCGGGGGCGGTGTAGGCGGAGAAGGCCTGCGTCATCAGAACGGGGCTGAAGATCAGCGTGAAGGCCATGATTGAGGATTGTGCGCCCTGCAGCTCGCCCTGTGCATTCATCGGTGTGAGGTTGGCCGTTATCGTATTGATCGCCGGCATCACGACGCCGCCGACGGCGGAGACGGCAATCATCGCGAAGGCCATCCAGGGATGGTTGGCAAAGGCAAAGCCGGTCATCGCGATGACGTGAACGCCGAGGCCGAGCATCGCGGCGCGCATGGCGCCGAGGCGTTTGATAAGCCAGCCGGACAACACCGCCTGCGACAGGGCCGAGCCAAGGCCGACCGCGCCGAGGGACAGGCCGATTTCCCATTCCGACCAGCCATAGCGCGATGCGCCGTGATAGTTCCAGGTCGTCGGGTAGACCGAATGAGCAATCTGGAAGACGCCGATCGTGACGATGAACCAGGCGACGCGCGGCAGTTTCGAGAAGTGCTTCACGGCGCCGAACGGGTTGGCGCGGGCGAGGCTGAACTCGCGGCGGTTCTCGCGGGCCAGGCTCTCGGGCAGGACGAACAGGCCGTAGAGGAAGTTGAGGCCTGCAATGCCGGCAGCGACAAAGAAAGGCAGGCGCGTGTGGATCTCGCCGAGCAGGCCGCCGAAGACCGGGCCGAGGATGAAGCCGAAGCCGAAGGCTGCGCCGAGGATGCCGAAGGCGCGGCCACGCTCTTCCGGTGCGGTGACATCGGCGACATAGGCGTTGGCGACCGAGACGGTGCCGGAAAAGACGCCGGCGAGCGCGCGGCCAAGGAAGAGGATGCCGAGCGTCGGGGCGAGGCCGAGGATCACCATGTCGACGCCGAGCATCGCGATCGAGATCAGCAGGATGGGGCGGCGGCCATACTTGTCGGACAGACCGCCGAGCAGCGGCATGGCGAGGAAATTGGCGACCGCAAAGACGACCGCCAGCCAGCCGTTCGACTTGATCGCGATCTCGATGGGCTGGTCCGTCAGTTCGGCCAGCAGGGCTGGCATGATCGGCATGATGAGGCCGAACGACAGCATGTTGAGGGCCACCGCGACCACCACGAACAGGAAGGCATTCTTTCCGGGCTGGCGGGCAGGGGCGGGTGTTATCATGCGGCACCATTGGTTGTGGCGGAAGGCGGCGTCAATCGCGGCGTGCAAGTCCCGGTCCTGCCGGCGGGGGCGGCAGGAGATTTTAAGTATGAGAAATATTTCTATTAAAGTGAAAATATATAGTCAGGCGCGGGGGAGGGCACTTGCTTTCCACAGCGTCAGGGGGCGGACACATCCGCCATGGCTGGTCAATTGCCCCTGACGCGCAACGCGGTATCGCCTGGGACGGCGGAGGCGATCCGCGCGGCCGTGTGCGCGGCGACGCAGATGGGCGAGTCGCGACTGGCCCGCCCGGAGGATGCGCGCGGCCTGTTTGCGCTCCTGTCCGATCCGTTGGTGCATGCCCCGATCTACACGCTGCCGCGGCCCCTGACGGAGGCGAGCGTGGCGGCGTTCATTGCGGTGCATCTTGAAGAGCGTGCGGCGGGCGAGGGGCTGCTGTTCGTGCGCGAAGGCGAGGACGGGCAGGTGATGGGCTATTCCGATGTCCAGGTCTGGCCGGACTGGGGCGCGGGAGAGCTCGGCGGGGCGCTGCATCCCTCGCTGCACGGCAAGGGCGCGGGCGGGCCCGGGGCGGCGGCGAGCTTTGCCTGGATGTTCGAGGCGCTGGGTCTGGACCTGCTCTGCGAGACGGCGGCGCTGGACAACGTTCCGACGCAGCGGATGCTCGACGGGCTGTGGTTCCGGCGGATGGGGGAGACGCTCAGCACACGGCCGGACGGGACGACGCGGGCAAGCCTCGTCTGGGAGATGACCCGGGCCGAATGGGCGGCGCAGCATGGCTTTGGCTGATTGATCCGGCGCCCGCCCCGGGCTAGGGCGCAGGGATGACACACACGGTTCTCCTGATTGAAGCGGCTGGCTGGATCGGCGCGAGCCTGATCCTCGGCGCCTATATCCTGCTCTCGGCGGGCAAGAGGCAGGGCAATTCGCCGGCCTATCAGTGGATGAACGTCATCGGCGCGGCGGGGTTCATCCTCAACAGCGGCTATCACGGGGCGATACCTTCCGTGGCCATCAACGTGCTGTGGATCGCCATCGGAGGATTTGCCTTGTGGCGGATTTATAAAGGCGTGAAATCGGTATAAACAGGCTGGAGACGGGCATAACCGTCAGAGGGAGCCTTGGGATGCTGCAGCGGTTTGATGCGTTAGAGCCCCTCGTGCAGGCGCTGGCCAGCCGCGCCGCCGGTCTGGAGCGACCTTACGTAATCGCCTTGGACGGACGCAGCGCGGCGGGCAAGACGATGCTGGCCGCAGCCCTGGCTGAACGGCTGGACGCGACAGTGATCGCCGGGGACGATTTCTATGCCGGCGGCACGCAGGTGCGTTCGGAGCGGCCGGCGGCGCTGGTGGCGGCGTGTACGGACTGGCGGGAACAACGCATCGTTCTGGAGGCCTTGAGGTCTGGTCACGAATCGTCCTGGCATGCGTTTGACTGGGACGCGTTCGACGGCAGGGCGTGCGACGGGCTGACCGTGAAGTCACCCAGCCCCTTCGTGATCCTTGAGGGCGTCTACGCAGCGCGGCCCGAACTGGCCGACCTGATAGACCTCGCGCTTGTTGTGCGCGTGGACGAGGCGGTGCGTGAAGCACGGCTGAACGCGCGAGAGGGCAAGATTGGCCCGTGGGAGCGCCAGTGGCATGCTGCGGAAGACTACTATTTCGAGCTTGTCCGCCCACTGAATAGTTTCGACATCATGACGAGCGACCTCGCGCTGTAGGCCCAGTGTGGGTGACCTGACGGGGCGCGGGCTTCGGAGCGAGCGTGGCCATGGCAACGCCGCCGAGGATCACGGCGCTGGCGGCGAGAAAGCGCAAGGTGACCGGTTCACTGAGGACCGTTGCGCCGAGGATGGCCGCGATGGCGGGGACGCTGAGCTGCGCCATGCCAGCGGTGCTGGCTGTGAGGCCCTTCAGCGCCGTGTACCAGACAGCGTAACCGAGGCCGGAGGTGATTGCGCCGGAGGCGACGGCAAGTGCGGCGCCTTTCGGGGTCAGGCCGGATTCCGGCCAGAGCACAAAAACCGGGATTGAGAGGATCACGGCCATGGCGGCAGCCTGCAGGAAGTTTCCCGCGGTGGCATGGGTGGCATTGCCGGCGCCCCGGCCGCGCAGGGAGTAGAGGCCCCAGGCCATGCCGGCGAGGGCCATCATTGCGGCGCCGAACGGGGAGGGTGCGGAGATGCCGGGGCCGAGAAGCGCGACCAGTCCGGTGAGCGCAAGCGCGCCCCCGCCAAGCTGGGCCAGGCCGAGCCGCTCGCCGCCGAGGAGGCCGGCGCCGATCATGGTGACCTGCACCATGCCGAAAAGAATCAGGGCGCCCGTGCCGGCGGTCAGCGTCATATAGGCGAATGAGAAGAAGCCAGCATAGGCGAGCAGCGCGAGCCCTGAAAGGGTTTGGCCGGCAGAGAGGGCGCGTCTGGGCCCGGCGAGCCAGACCAGAATGGCGGCGCCGGAGACGAGCCGGATGAGCGTGAACGTCCCGGGGCCAGCTTCACTCCCTGCGAGCGCAATCCGTGTGAGGACCGAGTTGCCGGCAAAAGCCAGCATGGCCAGAAGGGTGAGCAGGGCGATGCGCATCAGAGGCTGGTCAGCAGGTGCAATGGCGGCTCACGTCCTGCGTGGCAGTGAGAGATCACCTCGGCTATGGCTGCTGTCGTCAGCCGCAAGCCAGGGGGTTAGGAAGGCTCAGCGGCTCAATTCCTTCATTGCCTCGTCCAGCCCGCCGAGCGTAAGTTCGAACATGCGGTGGTCGCCGATCAGCTCACGGATGAGTTTGATCGAGCCGGTATATTCCCAGGCGCCTTCTTTCGTCGGATTCAGCCAGACGAAGTGCGGATAGCGCTGGACAAAGCGCTGGATCCAGATGCCGCCGGCTTCCTCGTTCCAGTGCTCGACCGAGCCGCCGGCATAAGTGATCTCGTAGGGGCTCATCGTGGCGTCGCCGACGACGATGACCTTGTACTCCGACGGATACTTATTCAGTACGTCCCAGGTAGGGATGCGGTTGTTCATCCGGCGGCGGTTGTCCTTCCACAGGCCCTCATAGGGGCAGTTGTGGAAGTAGTAGAAATCCAGGTTCTTGATCTCGGATTTGGCGGCGGAGAACAGCTCCTCCATTATCCGTACATAGGGGTCCATCGAGCCGCCGACATCCAGCAGCAGGAGGACGGAGACCGTGTTTCGCTTCTCGGCACGCATCTCGATGTCGAGATAGCCCTTGCGGGCGGTGTTGCGGATCGTCTGGTCGAGATCGAGTTCGTCCTGGGCCCCCTTGCGGGCCCATTTGCGCAGGCGCTTCATCGCGATCTTGATGTTTCGGGTGCCGAGTTCGACCTTGTCGTCGTAGTTCTTGAACTCGCGTTTGTCCCAGACCTTCACGGCGCGGCGGTGGCGGGATTTCTCCTGGCCGATGCGCACGCCTTCGGGATTGTAGCCATTGGCGCCGAAAGGCGAGGTGCCGCCGGTGCCGATCATCTTGTTGCCGCCCTCGTGGCGTTTCTTCTGCTCCTCGAGGCGCTGCTTCAGCGTCTCCATCAACTTCTCGAAGCCGCCCATGGCCTCGATCTCGGCCATCTCTTCAGGAGTGAGGAATTTCTCGCTCATTTTCTTGAGCCATTCTTCCGGCAGGTCGGTCACGTTGATCGCATCGGCCAGCGTGTCGAGGCCTTTGAACACATGGGAGAAGACGCGGTCGAACTTGTCGATGTTGCGCTCGTCTTTAACGAGGGCCGCGCGGGCGAGGTAATAGAATTCCTCGACTTCCATGGCGATGACCTGCTTGTCCATCGCCTCCATAAGGGTCAGGTATTCCTTCAGCGTGACCGGGACCTTGGCGGTGCGGAGTTCATTGAAGAAATTCAGGAACATGGGGCATATCCGTTCGGTTTCAGGATTGAAGATAACCCGCCTCTGGGCGCCTGTCCAAGCTGACGCAGCGAAAACTTGGTAGTTATCCTGTGTTCACGGCGATCCGTTTAATGAGAGGGCCATGATAAAGGCGGCTGCATTCGCGATTTCGATGGCTTTCGGGCCGCTGGCGGGCGCTTGGGCGCAGGGCGGAGCCTGCCCGGCGAAGGACGAAGCCGCCTGCATGCTGGAGGCGGCCTGGACGGCGGCGGAGGCGTTGCCGGAGACGAAACAGGCGCGGCTGACGCCGCTGTTTGGGCCGCTGGCGCTACACCTGACAGATCCGGAGGTCCGCGCCGTGTGGGATGCACGGCTGGGCGAGACCGGCATCGACGTGGCGGGCACGGATTATGTGCGCCAGACGGCGGAGACGGCGATCCGCGGATACGGCTGGGAAATGTTCCTGCAGCGGGCGCGGGACGGGCTGGCACCCTTACATATGGGCCGGCCGGAGATCATGGGCGCGGCGATCGAACTGGCGCCGGATACAAAACAGCGCGCGCGCGTCATCGAGATGATGTTTTCCCTGGCGGGCACAGCTGACATCCGGAAGATCAGCACGATCAGCGTCAACGCTTTCGAGCGCGCGGACTTCGGCCATGTGTTGGCCGAACGCATGATGCGCGATTGCCGGCTGGCGGAATTTGACCGCGCGGTCGCTTTGACGGCGGCGCCGGAGTCATTGCGCTATGCCCTGTGGCGCGCACGGATCACAGGAGGAGCGGGAGCGCTCGCGCCGGATATCCGCGCGGGCGATGGCAGCGACGACACGAGCCATGTGCGCCAGGCCCTGGAAGGCTATGGTGCGATCCTGAGCCTCGGCTACTGCCCGAAATAGACTTCGTGCGGACGCGCTGGACCCGGCTTTCGCCGGCGTCTCCGATTGGTCAGCCCGCTGGTCCTCTGCGCCCGCCGCCGCCCTGGCCGCCGCCGTCGGTGCGGCGGGAGAGGAAGGCGAGGCGTTCGAAGAGGGCGACGTCCTGCTCGTTCTTCAGCAGAGCGCCGTGCAGCGGCGGGGTCAAGCGGTCGGGGTCCTTCTCGCGCAGCGTCTCGAGGTCGATGTCCTCGTTCATCAGCAGTTTCAGCCAGTCGAGCAGCTCTGACGTCGACGGCTTCTTCTTGACGCCCGGCAATTCGCGCATCGCGTAGAAGGTGGCGAGTGCGTCGCCGACGAGCTTCTTCTTGATGCCGGCGAAGTGGACGTCGATGATGGCGCGCATCGTCGGCTCGTCCGGAAACTTGATGAAGTGGAAGAAGCAGCGGCGCAGGAAGGCGTCCGGCAGCTCTTTCTCGTTGTTCGAGGTGATTATGACGATCGGACGGACTTTCGCCTTCACGGTCTCGTTGGTCTCGTAGACAAAGAACTCCATCCGGTCGAGTTCCTGCAGGAGGTCGTTCGGGAATTCGATGTCGGCCTTGTCGATCTCGTCGATCAGCAACACGGGGCGCTTCTTGGCGGTGAATGCCTCCCAGAGCTTGCCCTTCTTGATGTAGTTCTTGACGTCCTTGGCGCGCTCTTCGCCCATCTGGCCATCGCGCAGGCGCGAGACCGCGTCATACTCGTAGAGACCCTGGTTCGCCTTGGTGGTGGACTTGATGTGCCACTCGATCAGATCGAGGCCGAGGGACTTGGCGACTTCCTGGGCCAGAACGGTCTTGCCGGTGCCCGGTTCGCCCTTGATCAGCAGCGGACGCTCCAGCGCGATGGCTGCGTTGACGGCGACGCGCAGGTCGTCGGTTGCCACATAATTAGTCGTGCCTTCGAAGCGCATGGACGCCCGTTCCTCTCAAAAGTTTGTGTTGCCACCATAAGGCCCGCCCCGCGCCGGGCAAGCGCTGACCTATAGGAAAGCGCTGCAACGCAACATCGAATTAACTTAAGGGAAGCGGCGCCTTGTGCTAGACAGGACTGGCCATGCGCGACGCCACAGCGGCTCAAGCTTCAGACACGCGCCGCACTTTGCCTGATCGATCCGGCAGCATGCCGGTGTGCCCGGGTAAACGTGCAGGACTTATGATCCTACGCCCTCCTGACGATACGAGCGCATGGCACCCCGTGGACCCGGATTTTCTGGGGGCCGGATCGCTCCCTCGGCCTGCGCCGGAAGCGTAAATCCATGGCAATCAAGCGTTAACGCCTTTGTGCGACTTTGAGACAGTCCGCAGGACGAGGTTCAGCGCAGTATGCCACTCAAACTCTCCCTCAAGCCTGGCGAAACCTTCGTCGTGAACGGTGCGGTCGTCCGCAACGGTGACCGGCGCGGCGTGCTCCTCCTCGAGACACAGGCGCGCGTGCTGCGCGAAAAAGACATTCTCCGCCCCGCCGACGCTGTGACCCCCGCCGGGCGCGCATACTTTGCCGTGATGCAGATGTACCTGCTCGGCGAAGTGGACGGGCCTCTCTATACGCAGACCGCCGATGCGCTGGCAGGCCTTCTGGCCGAGACGCCGGACGCGCATGACGATGTGCTGCAGATTTCGGCGGATGTGGTGGCAGGCGACCTCTACCGTGCTCTCAGCCGCTGCCGGAAACTGATGCCGCCGTCCGCTTCGGAGGACGTGTGATGGCCGAAGGCAATACGCTGCGCGTACCGCTGTCCCTGAAACTGGCGCCCGCAGTGAGCGTCGACGATGCGATCCGGCTGATCGAGGCGGGCAGGGGCGAAGGCCTGCGCGTAGAGCTGGGCGGCGGGCGCTTTGCCTGCGCCGATACGCCGCGCGGCACCGACGGCCTGCTGCAGCGCCTGCGCGGCCACAAGATGCTGACCGCCCTGTCGCAGGATGGCGGCGAGCTGTCGCGGCTGAAACCGCCGGCGACGGAAGTCACGGTTGCTCCGGCTGTGCGGGAAATACTGGACGCCGCGATGCGGAAGCCTTAGGGCGCCGCGGCATGACGCCCGAACTGATCTCCCTCTTCACGGCAGCCTTTGTCACATTCTTCGTGCTGATCGACGCGCCCGGCGTGGCGCCGATCTTCGCGACCCTGACGGCCGGCACGCCCGCCGCGCATCGCCGGAAGATGGCCTACAAGTCGGTTTTCGTCGCCTCGCTGATCATGCTGTTCTTCGCCTTCGGCGGTGCCTGGCTGCTGGAGGCGATGCATATTTCCCTCGACGCGTTCAGGATGGCCGGCGGCGCACTGCTGTTCCTGATTGCGCTCGACATGGTATTCGAGAAACGCACCGAGCGGCGCGAGAACCGGGCCGAAGAAGTGCTGGAAGAGCACAAGAACGATCCTCAGCCGGACGATATTTCTGTGTTCCCGATGGGCATTCCGATGATCGCCGGTCCGGGTTCAATCGCCACGGCCATGTTCTACATGTCTGAAGCCGCGAACTGGCAGGAGCAGGGCGTCGTGCTGGCCGCAATCGGCCTCAATCTTGTTATCACGCTGGTCATCTTCCTGCTGGCAGGCCCGATTGTTCGCCTCATCGGGGCGAGTGTCGCTGGAGCGATCACGCGCATCCTCGGCGTAATCCTGGCTGCGCTGTCGGCGCAGCTTCTGATCGACGGTATCCGGGGCGCGTTCGGCCTCGCCTGAATCCGGTCAGATGCCCTGTGGCAAGCCTTTCGGCGGGGGCCTGCGGAAATAGATCCGGAAGGTCGACAGCGCGACCCAGAACAGCAGCAGCCCGGCGGCCGTCAGGCTCATGATTTCCAGCACCATCGTATTGTCCCAGCGCACGCCCGCATCAGCGACGCGCAGCGCTTCGTTGCCGCGTTCCTTGACCAGCGCGACGGCCTGCGTGCCGCCCGCTTCGGCAAGCATCCGGGCGCGGCGCAGGTCCGTGCCGTCCTCAGCGACCGA
>CALGEF010000053.1 GCA_937881755.1 uncultured Acidobacteriota bacterium | reverse complement strand
CGAAGACCGCACGGTCATTTCCGGGCGTTTCCAGCTCACCGAAGAAAGCCTGCTCGGTGGTGAGGGTCTCGAGAGTAAAAATCTCGTCTTCGATCGACTTGTTGAAAACGGCCACCGAGATCAGGCTGTTGGTCTGCCTCCCGCAAAGTGGTCCAGTATTTGAGTTAGTCCCGGCTCCCGTGTGCCTCCAAACAGCAACTCGCCTGATGCCAATCGTCACCCCGGCGTTCTCTCCGAACAGGGCTATGCTTTTTAAGCGAGGGACAGCAGTTCGAGTGCCTGCCGAAGATAACGGGGCTTTATTGCCGCAGATGGCGGTGTTCAGCCGATCAGCGGGTCGAGCGCCTGCCTGGAGGCGGCCTTGGCGGCCTGGCTGTCTACGCCGAGCAGGCGCAGCTGCATTTCCACCGTTCGTGGGCCCGCATCGGCGGCGGACGTGCCCGACAGGCAGGATAAAAGCGCTGACAGGACGAGCCCGCCGACGCAGTCGATCAGGAAGTCATCAACAGGCTCAGTGAAAACGCCTTGCCTGACGCCCCTCGCGATATCCTGGCGCATATAAACGCCGACCTGGTAGCGAAGGTCTGGCAAGGCCTGACACGCCTTGAGAAACGCCCAGCCAAGAGGCGGTTGTTCGCTGGAGATCTGAAGGAAGCGACGCGTTGCGCAGACGATGCGCTGGATCGCGCAGTCGACATCACGCATGTCCTCGTCAAGCTGGCGTGCGATTTCGGCCGCCAAAGCCAGAGACACAACGGACGCCATCTCGTCTTTGTCGCGGAAATGAACGTAGAAAGTGCCATTCGCAACGCCAGCAGCCCGTGCGATTTCGTTCACGGATGCCGCTTCGATGCCGTGGCGCGCGAACACAGCAATGGCGGCGTCCATAAGCTGCGCGCGCGTTCTTGCGCTCTTTCCCAGGCTCGCCACTTCCGGCGCAAACAGTCTGAACGGTTGCAAGGCAGTCTCCTCATCGACGGGAAGACCCTACCGGAATTCGAGTGTTGTGAACAGTATCCCAAAATTGGGCATTGACTCAATAATGAGAGTTATCCCAATTAAATTTGCGAAGGCCTCCCTCGGGTACGATTCATTTCGCACAGACCCAGAGGCCGGCAACCTGACGCGTGTCGCGCGATCAAGGAGCGTGTGCCGAACCGAAGATGTCGGCTTAGCGACGGGTTCGAGCAGGGAGGAAGGAGACTTAACATGAGCCATATACCGATCATCAAGGTCCGGGACGTTGCGTTCCCGCGCCTCCAGGCCCCCGATCTCGACAGGATGGAATCCTTCCTGATTGATTTCGGCATGGTGCGCGCGCATCGCACCGAAGATGCGCTTTACATGCGGGGTTTGGGGCCAGCGCCTGTCGTCCATGTTACCCATCTTGGCGAGCCGGGATTTCGCGGGTTTGCCTTTGTCGCGGCTTCCCGGGATGACCTCGAGAAGATCGCCGGGAGCGAAGGGTTCTCGCCCATTGAGCCCCTTGAGTCGCCCGGCGGCGGCTTGCGGACAGTGACGACCGATCCGATCGGGCTGAAGGTCGAAGTCGTGTTCGGCCAGGAACCGGCCCAGCCGCTCGACACCGCCAACCCGCGCGCGCTCAACATGGGCACGCGCTTCGAGCGGTTCGGCGCACCGCAGCGCATCCCCAGGGGGCCCAGCCGGGTCAAGCGTTTCGGGCACCTGCAGCTTAACGCGCCGGATCCTCAGGCAATGTTCAACTGGTACAATGCCCGCTTCGGGCTGATCGTCTCGGATGCTGTGGAGCTCGCGCCCGGCATGCCGGTGGCGATCTTCAACCGCTGCGATCGCGGGGACGAGCCGGCTGATCACCATACGATCCTGTTCTCCAGCGACATGGCGAGCGGCGGCGTGCCGGGCCTCAATCATGTTTCCTGGGAGGTCTGCGATATCGACGATGTGTTCGCGGGACATGAGCATCTGAGCGCAAAGAAGCGTTCGCCGGAATGGGGCATTGGCCGGCACCTCCTGGGCAGCCAGGTGTTCGACTATTGGAACGATCCCTGGGGACAGATCCACGAGCACTGGACCGATGGCGACCAGTTCGACGCCAGCATCGCCCCGGGCCGTCTCGGGATCGACCAGGGCACAGCCAGCCAATGGGGCCCGGACATGCCCTCAAGCTATGTCCGCACGAGCGCCAGGGTGGTATCATGACCCCGGTCGATATTCCTGTCCTGATCGCCGGCGGTGGCCCGGTTGGGCTGCTCGGCGCCCATCTGTGTGAGCGGCAGGGGCTGGGCGCGCTGGTTGCCGAACGCTATGCAGGCCGGATGGGCGCGCCCAAGGCGCATGCGCTGAACGCCCGCTCGCTGGAAATCTGTCATGCCGCCGGCCTGCCGATGGACGAGATCCACAAGGTGATGACGCCCCCGGCCGAGGGCGCACATGTCCGCTTCATGACGAACCTGTCGGGCCATGAGATCGGCAGCCTGCCTTATGAGCGCCAGGACGAAGCGGTCAGGTCCTTCACGCCCTGGCCGCTGATCAATATCGAGCAACCGAAATTCGAGCACATTCTCGAGACATCGCTGGGCGGTGCCCGGCATGTTCGCCTGCAGCGGGAACTTGAATGGCTGGGCTGCGACATGCTGGCGGACAGCGTGGTCTCACACCTGCGCGACCACGCGGCCGGCAAGGACATCACGATCCGCAGCCGATACCTGATTGCGGCCGATGGTGCTGCCAGCCGGGTCCGCGAAGCAGCCGGCATCAAGATGCTGGGGCCTGATGCGCTCGCGCACAATATCACGATCCATTTCGAAGCCGATCTGCGCCCGGTCATCGCCGAGAGGCCGGCCATCCTTTATTTCCTGTTCGGCATGGGCACGGGCAGCGTGCTGATTGCCTACGACATCGCGCGGACCTGGGTGCTGATGCATGCCTACAATCCGGCGACCCAGTCGCCCGGCGATTTCGACCCGGCACGGTGCGAGGCAATCGTGCGCGAGGCCATCGGTGCCGATGTGCCTTTTACCATCAAGGGAACGAGCCCCTGGATCATGACGGCGCAGGTCGCCGGGCAGTACCGGTCCGGCAATCTCTTCCTGACCGGGGACGCGGCGCATCGCTTCCCGCCGTCCGGCGGGCTTGGTCTTAATACAGGCCTCGCCGATATCGAGAACCTTGTCTGGAAGATTGCGGCTGTCGAACGGGGCGAGGCGCGTGCAGCCCTGCTCGACACCTATGAGGCCGAGCGTCGCCAGGTCGCGCAGACCAATACCAGC
>CALGEF010000052.1 GCA_937881755.1 uncultured Acidobacteriota bacterium | reverse complement strand
CGACCAGATCGATGAATGCCCGAAGCCGCTTCGCGACGCGCAGACAGGTCGGAAGCTGCGTATCGGTCAGATGGACAATGTTGGCGGCGTTGGGATCGACAGCGCCATCCGCCATTGCTGATGCAGAGTGATTCATTGTGTTCTCTCCCGCCCGATCAGTAGTCGTAAACCGATTTCATCAGCCACAGCGAGATATTCGGCTGCCACATGACAAGCAGAAGGCCGAAAAGCTGGATCATGACGAAGGGGATGATCCCCTTGTAAATCGATTGGATTTTCACTTCTTTCGGCGCGATGCCCTTCATGTAGAAGAGCGCGAAACCGAATGGCGGGGTGAGGAACGAGGTTTGCAGATTGATCGCCATCAGGATCAGGAACCAGATCGTCACGTCCTTCGGGTCGACGTGGCCGCCGAAATCAAGGCCAGCGACCAGCGGCGCGAAGACGGGCAGGACGATCAGGGTGATCTCGATCCAGTCGAGGAAGAAGCCCAGGACGAACGTGATGCCCATGAGCAGGAAGAGCAACTCCCAGGACCCCAGGCCTGCGGACTGGATCATGTGCTCGACGATATCGTCGCCGCCGAGGGAGCGGTAGACATAGGCAAAGCAGGTTGCGCTGATGATGATGAAGAAGATCATCGAAATGGTGCGCGCCGCCGTGTGGCAGACGCCCTGCAGCAGATCGAAGGTCAGGCGGCCGTTGAAGATTGCGAGCAGCAAGGTGCCGAAGGCCCCGACAGCGCCTGCCTCGCTCGGCGTCGCGACGCCAAACAGGATCGAGCCCTTGATCATGCCGATCAGCAGGACCGGCGGCAGGAAGCTTTTGAAAATCATCTTCGGATATTCGCGAGCCGGCACGGCAAGCAAGGCCGGGTCCAGCGGCGGCGCGGCCGAGGGGCGGAGCGCGGAATATGTGGCGACAAACACCAGATAGAGGGCGGCGAGCATCAGGCCCGGCAGAATCGCGGCCATGAACATGTTGCCGACCGAAACGGCCATCAGGTCGGCCATGATGATCAGCATGATGCTGGGCGGAATAAGAATGCCGAGCGTTCCGGAAGCAGCGATGCAGCCCGTCGCCAGCGCATGGCTGTAGCCTTGCCGGATCATCGTTGGAAGCGCGAGCGCAGTCATCATCGTGACCGAGGCGCCGATGATGCCGGTCATGGCGGCGAGCACGGTGCCCATCACGACGACGGCGAGGGCGAGGGAGCCCGGAACTTTCTTCAACAGCACCTGGACGCAGTAGAGCAGGTCGTTCGCAACGCCGCTCCGCTCCATCATGATGCCCATGAAGACAAAGGCCGGGACCGATACCAGCACCAGGTTCTCGGCGCCGCCGAACCAGATCCGCGGCATGAAATTGAAAAACTCGACCAGGGAGAAAATCCCGAAGAAGTAGCCGATCAATCCGTAGAGAAATGCCAGCCCGCCAAGAATGAACGCCACGGGAAACCCGGAAAACAGCAGCATGGCGAGCGAGGCGAACATCACGATCGGCAGATAATCGTGCAACAGATATAGCAGGTCTTCCTGCTCATCCGGCGAGAGCCCGAGAACATAGACATACGCCATGCCGACGATGGCGAGCGCGACAAGAACGATAGCTAACCCGGTATTACGGCGAATGCCGGCGGTGAGCGCTTCCATCGATACAATACCTTCCCTTGTTGGCGGCGCTATTTTTTAAGTTTTTTGCGCCTTGGATCGCAAAGGAGGCGCCCGGACCGAACCGGCCAGGGCGCCTCCTCGCAGCGGATGCGGCTGATGTGCTCAGCCGCTGGCCGTCCTACTGGAGGTAGGTCGACTTGATCGCCTGAGCGGCGCCCCACTTCGCATATTTCACACGGAAGTCGGCGTAGCTATCGGCGACGCGCTTGAACAGCGGGTCGGTCTTCGCATCTTCTTCAAGGACCTCGTTCCAGGTCTTTTCAAAGACGCCGAGCGTCTCGTCGTCCCAACGTTTGGTGATCACGCCGTACTTTTCGCCCATTTCAACCATGGCGCCCGGATTGACCGCTTCGGTTTCGGCATAGGTGTTGTGAATGCTGTCGCCGCAAGCGACTTCCAGCATGGCCTGTTGAGATTCCGACAGGCCCTTCCACTTGTCCATGTTGACGAGCATCTGGCTGACCGAGGTCTGCTGATGCCAGCCAGGGAAGTAGTTGTACTTCGCGATCTGATAGAAGCCGTACTTGATGTCCATGGCGGGCATCGAGAATTCGGTCGCGTCGATGACGCCCTTCTCGAGAGCCGGGAAGATGTCGCCGCCGGCCAGGAGCTGGGTGGAGACGCCAAGCTTCTGCATGACGCGCGCGCCAAGACCGAAGAACCGCATCTTCAGGCCCTTGAGCTGATCGAGGCTGGTGATCTCATTCTTGAACCAGCCCGAAGTTTCCGGCCCGATGGCGAAGCAGTCCATCTGATGGATGTTGTTGGAGGCGTAGATTTCCTGCTGGATTTCGTTGCCGCCGCCGTAGATCTTCCAGGCAAAATATTCGCCGTAGCCAGGGCCGAAGGGGACCGAGGTGAAGAACGCCAGGGCGGGAACCTTGCCGACGTCATAGCCGGCCGTCGTCCAGGCCGCTTCGATCGAGCCTTTCGATGTGGCGTCGAAGCCTTCATTGCCCGGCACAAGCGCGCCCGGCTCGAAGAATTTTAACTGCATGTCGCCGCCGGAAGCGAGCTTTACCCGCTCCGCATAGCGGACGCCCGAAGTGCCGAGATGCGGCACGGAACTGCCCCAAGCGCTGTGCAGCTTCCAGCGCACGCGCTCTGCTTGCGCCGTGGTCGCCGCCATGGCGACTGCGGCGACGGCCGATACGAGGCCGATCTTTGTCGATAGTTTCATTTATTGCCCTCCCTGGAGCTTTGGTTAAGAGCGGGCACCATACTGTGACCGAATTTCTGTCACAAGGGGAATCAGGGCGGGCATTTG
>CALGEF010000051.1 GCA_937881755.1 uncultured Acidobacteriota bacterium | reverse complement strand
ACGCCGTGTTCGATACCGTCGGCGGCGATGTCACCGCGCTTATGCGCGCCGTGCAGGAACAGTTCGAAAGCTACGTGAAGCTGAACCGCAAGATCCCGCCGGAAGCGGTGTCTTCGATCGGGCAGATGACGGAGCCGGGCCGGCTGGCCGACCAGGTGGCGTCTAACCTGTCGGTGAAGCTGTCCGACAAGCAGGAACTGCTCGAGATGCCGGACGCCAAAGACCGGCTGGAGAAGGTCTTCGCGCTGATGGAAGGCGAGATGGGCATGCTCCAGATGGAGCGGAAGATCAAAAACCGCGTCAAGCGGCAAATGGAGAAGACCCAGCGCGAGTATTACCTGAACGAGCAGATGAAGGCGATCCAGCGCGAGCTGGGCGATCAGGGCGGCGAAGGCGGCGAGCGCGACGAGATGGCCGAGCTCGAGCAGAAAATTGCCGATGCGCCGCTGTCCCAGGAGGCCCGTACCAAGGCCGAGGCGGAGATGAAGAAGCTTCGCCAGATGTCGCCGATGTCGGCGGAATCGACGGTGGTGCGAAACTATCTCGACTGGCTGCTGGCGCTGCCCTGGGGCAAGCGCAAGGAGATCGTCACCGACCTGCGCAAGGCCGAGAAACAGCTCGACGATGACCATTACGGTCTCGAGAAGGTGAAGGAACGGATCCTTGAATACCTTGCTGTGCAGAAACGCACCGGCAAGCTGAAGGGGCCGATTCTCTGCCTCGTCGGTCCGCCGGGTGTCGGCAAGACCTCGCTTGGCAAGTCGATCGCGGAAGCGACGGGACGTGATTTCGTGCGCGTGTCGCTCGGCGGCGTGCGTGACGAAAGTGAGATCCGCGGACACCGGCGCACTTATATCGGCTCGATGCCGGGACGAGTGATCCAGAGCCTCAAGAAGGTGAAAAGCGGCAACCCGCTATTCCTGCTCGACGAGATCGACAAGATGGGCATGGACCACCGGGGTGACCCGGCCTCGGCCCTGCTCGAAGTGCTCGACCCCGAGCAGAACTCGGCGTTCAACGACCACTACCTGGAAGTTGACTATGATCTCTCGGACGTGATGTTCGTGACGACGGCGAACTCGCTGAACATGCCGCAGCCTCTGCTTGACCGGATGGAGATCATCCGAATTGCGGGGTACACGGAGGATGAGAAACTCGAGATCACCAGGCGTCACCTTATCCCTCAGGTGCGCGAGGATCACGGCCTCAAGGCTGAAGAGTGGATCGTGACCGACGGCGCCGTGCGCGACCTGATCCGCTACTATTCGCGGGAGGCGGGCGTACGTTCGCTGAAGCGGGAGATTGCGCGCCTTGCCCGCAAGGCGGTGCGCCACCTCACGCTCAACGAAGGCGGCAGCCTGACGATCGACGAGGGCAACCTCGCGACCTTCGCAGGCGTGCGCAAGCATCGTTACGGCCTTGCCGACGAGACCGATCAGGTGGGCGCCGTCACCGGCCTTGCCTGGACGGAAGTCGGCGGCGACCTGCTCACCATCGAAGCGGTGAAGATGCCGGGACGCGGCAACATGAAGGTCACTGGTAACCTCCGCGATGTCATGAAGGAGTCGATCCAGGCGGCGAGTTCACTCGTCCGTGCCCGGTCGGTCTCGCTCGGTATCAAGCCGACGGCGTTCAACACGACGGACATTCATGTGCACGTGCCGGATGGCGCGACGCCCAAGGATGGCCCGAGCGCCGGCGCCGCGATGACGACGGCCATCGTGTCGCTGCTCACCGGCATTCCGGTGAACCGCGAAGTGGCGATGACCGGCGAGATCAGCTTGCGCGGCCGCGTGCTGCCGATTGGCGGCCTCAAGGAGAAACTGCTCGCGGCCCTGCGCGGCGGCATCAAGACGGTGCTGATCCCGAAGGAAAACGAGAAGGACCTCGACGAAATTCCGGAGAACGTGAAGACGCAGATGAAGATCATCCCCGTCTCCGACATTCAGGAAGTGCTGAAGCTGGCGCTGACGCGTGCGCTGGCGCCGATCGAATGGTCCGAGGCCGATGAGGCGGCGCTGCAGCAGAGCCTCTCCGGCGGCGGTCCGGCGAAACCGGCCGACGATACGGACACGATCCGCGCGCACTGAGCGGGTTGAGGTTTGAGATGACATAGGAAAGGCCCGCTTCGGCGGGCCTTTTTTTGATCAGGTGTTTTGAACCCCGCTTCCGGTTGCAGGAGAGGGGAGCGAACCGCACTTGCCAATCGGGCGCGCCCCCGGCAAAGAGGGGTTGGGGGTGATTAGCTCAGTTGGTAGAGCGCCTGCTTTACACGCAGGATGTCGGCGGTTCGAGCCCGTCATCGCCCACCATCTCCTGGTTTCCCAGCTCGGCCGATCGCCGCGCCCTGTCGCGCATTTGACGCGATTGTTATCTTCCGGTTTGAATGGATGGAAATGCTTATCGAAAGGAGCCTCGCCATGACACCTTTCCGGATGATTTTGCTCGGTGCGGCGGCCCTCAGCCTGGCTGCTTTGCGGCAACAAGCCGGCTGCTGAGCCGACATCTCAGGCGCTACTGGCGTACGTGACAGAGTATGTCTGAAGCGACAGGCAGTTGCAGATCGGCATGGCTGGGGAGGCAACAGTGCTGCGCGTCGACGGCGCGGAACATGTTCTGACCCCCGCGGCGAGGCGCTGGCTGACGGCGTTCTCAGCCCGGACGATGTACCCGGCTGCGAGTTTTGTCCCGGCGCAAGGCCAAGCTGGTGCACGCCTGCGTCGGCGCCGCCGAGGATCGCAGGCCTGCGGCCGGTTTGCCCGTCGCCAGCCGCACACCGGGAGCGCCACGCTGTCACCTGCCGGGTTCAAAGCGCAGCAGCAAATGAAAACCGAGGGTGCCTCAAAAATGCGGGGCTATTCAGTCAGCGGGCTGGCATGCGCGCAGCCCAAGAACGGGCATGATGGTTTCCCAGCCTTCGGCGTCGCGCAGCAAGATCTTGCCGCTGTTTATGCGCTGGCCGTCCTCGATGTCCTCACCCGGCACGACGGATACGGTCACAGTCTGGCCGGGTGCATTGAAATCGGTTTCGGTCATGAACTGGCCAAACAGATCGCCACCTGCTGCGCTTTGAGTAAGTTCGACCTCTTTGCCCTGAAGGCTCAGCTTTCCCGTTCCGGACAGGGCCTTTGTGAAGAATATTAACCGGCGAGGCTCTGCGGCAGTCCAGAGAAACAGGGCGCACTCATCCGGCGCAAGCGTCTGGGGCCCAAGTTCGACAGGCTGGGCCGGCAATGCGGGCGGGGCTTGGTCAACGACGCGCGGACCCTCGCCGCTTGCAGTGATAGCCGTGCATCCGGCGAGGGCAAGAATGGCCATCGAAGCGAAAGGGATGATCGTCTGGCTGCGGTTCATTCGCGGCTGGTCCTTCAGTTGGGGAGGCTGGTATCTTGATGGAAGACGAGACCTTCAGGTGTGGTGCTGAAGCCAAGAGCGGGAAGGAGTTGCGCCGCTTCAGCGTCCAGGTTCGCTGCCTGAACCTTGATCTGGGTTGTGCCAGGTTGAATGAAGCGCACTGTCAGATCAAACTTTTCCTGAGCCTGGCCCGTTCCTGAAAGCATGATCAGGAAGGCTCCGGAGTCGCAGGTCAGGTCGCCCGACAGCAGCGGCCAGTTGCGCCCGTAAAGTATCCCGATCCGGCGCACAGTGTCGAGAGTGGCCGTGCCGGTGGCGTTCAGGCAGGTGCCGTCCCGACGGATGGAGACTGCTGCATTGCCGACACCGAGCGTTCCGCCGGCTCTTTTTAGCTCTGACTGCAGGTTTGAGAGCTTAGCCAGGTCAGCATTGACCGAGAGATCTTTGACAGTCATGCCCTGACCCGACACCGACACGTCCATACGGCCCTGCACGGCTCCTGCAGACACTTGAAGGGTTGCTGCGGGTTTGCCCGAGAGAAAGCTCAACGCGTGGGTTGTAATTCGGGCTGTGCCAAAATCGACGCCATCGGCGGCGAGGCCTGAGATCTGGCCATTCCAGAGGGTGCCCCGGGCTTGCTGCCAGCTCGCCCCGCGCTCGGCGGCGCCGGCGAGGCGCATAACGAACGATAAGGGAATATTCGCTGCGCCGCCCGCCACAAGGGCCAGGATGAAAGCTGAAATTACCAGGAGCCGGATCATTCGTCAGGTGTCCCGGAAAATTCGAAACTGCTCCTGACGAAGCCATTTCCGCTGTCGTTCATGGAGGCCCTTCGGATTCGGGCGTATGAGTTACGCTGAATATCCAGCAGCCAGTCGAAAACGGTGCTGGCCGGGGCATCATCGACCTGGACCACAACGGAGCCTTGTTCATCGACAAGCACCCGCACGATGGTCAGACCGCGGCTGCTCGCCGCTTCGAGGACTACGCGGCGAATGGCGTCGGGGTCATTAAGACCTGTGCCGGATCCGTTGTCGGATGCCTGAATGGGAGACTGGCGCGAAATCGCTTCAAGCGTCTTTGCTGCGCGCTCGGCGCCCAGCTGCGCGCTCTTCCTGGCTTGCAGAGCTGGCAGCCAGATGACCAGCAGCAGAATAACCGACGCGGCCAGGCCAGCCGCGATGGAAATCAATAAGCGTTCGCGCGCTGTCCTTGCCTTCCAGTAATTCATCATGATTCGGGCTCCAGGGTGATATCACCGACAACGCGGTTATCCTGCTTTCGGGAATCGCCCAGTGTGACATTCAGCATCCTGGCCTGCAGGCGGGCCTTGATGTCGATGTCGCCGCCATAGTCAGGATACGACATGCTTGCGACGAGCCTGCCGGTTTCGGCGTCAAAGCGCAGGCCCTGGATCGTGATCATCCCATCGTCTGGAAGGGCTTCATAGAGAAGGGCGCTTAACTCCAGGAAACCAAGCTGCTGCGCGCTTCCGGACGGGCCCTGCTCGCGAAGGCTGGCGCTCAGATCCTCAGGTACGCCGGCGCCGGGATTTGCGCCTGCATAGATCGAGCGGGCCTGTGCATCGAGCGAGTCGCGCAACGCCGAGAGCGCGCTGGCTTCCAAAGCTGTGGCGGCAAGGAAAAGGACAATCGTTCCGGCAGCGCCCGCAAGCAAAGGTCTCCACGCCTGCAAATCAAAGCTGGTTCCAGAATTTTGCGCGAAGCGGCCCTGGCGCAGATCCGTGAGCGAACCTTGAAGTTCTGCCCACTGAGCAAGGCGCAGGATCAGCGGCATGTCCGGCTCGGCGTCGGCGGAGCGGCCAAGCCGCCGGGCAATGGAAGCGCCAAAAAGGCGGGGAAGCGCTCCGCCGGCAGGAAGGAGGGCCTGAAGGGCATCGTCGGGCAGGCTGGTATCCGCCGCAAAGCGGGCATTGGGCGAAGCGAAAAGGATATGTGGACCAGCCTCGACCAGCATATCGGTGGCTGGAAGGACAGAGATATCCGCCACCAGGTGCGCGTGATCGAGGTTAAGGGAACGCAGCCGGTCTATCCAGCCTTCCAGTAGTTCCGGATCCACAAGGAAGGCAGGCCGGTCTCCCGCGGAACCGGAAGTCTGCCCGACAGCGACATGCACGTCTTCAACCGCGACAGCCATCTCGTCTTCCAGCGCGTAGGCTGCTGACCTGCGCAATTGCTCAGCCGGTTGTGAAGGAAGCCGGACTGTATGGCAGCCAACCTCTGTGCCCGGCACGAAGACGTAAATCTCATCCCTCGGCTGCGCGGGTACATGCTCGCCCGAAACAAGCCTGATATCGCCGCCTTCCGCGATCCCGCAGGTAACCGGCTCGCCGGGTTGCGGCAAAATAACATACAAACGGCGCGCCATCAGAACGCTCCCATCCGGCGTTCAACCAGGATAGCTGAGCCGGGTGTATCTGTCTTGTAGATCAGGGCGATTTTCTCCCGGGCGGAGCCAACACTTATGTCTGCGTCGAGCCGGACATAGCCTGAGCGGACGCTCAATATAGCTTCATTCAGGCTTTCGGGCGCAATCTGGCTGATCGTGTCCAGTCCAAGAAACGCTCCGACTGAGCCCCAGCCTGAGACCGGCCGGCCCCGGATGATGACTTCGGCCTCTTCAAGGGTCAGGACTTCGGAAAGCAATGCGGCAAGAAGCGGCGCATTCGAGTGTTTGAGCGTCTCGATGTTCAGCGCCGGCTGGTTCGTATCGGGCCGGACACATATATTCTCTGATATCCGCCGAAGAATACCGGGTTCGTAACCTTCGACCGCCCGCAGCTCGCTTATGTTTTCCATCAACCGGTTCGACGTGCGATAAGGAACCGGGCGCCGGCGATAGGTGTCGGCTTCCGCGCCATAGGCGCGCGTCTCTTCATCGCCATCAATCCAGTCAGCGGCGGTGTCGGCAAGCCTCTGGGCATCTCCCGGCAGGATGCCGGAATGCACGAGCAGTCGCTTGTAAATGTCATGAGCGGCAGGGCCACCGGCGTCGCCGCCCAGGCTGTTCAGGTTGAAGCAGTTGGAATCATCCGACAGTGCGGCGACAATCACGCCGCGCTCGAGCGGAAACACGGCCGGTTTTCCAAAGGCCTGCCTGCCAAGAGTTTCGACCTGTAAAACGCTCTGGCTTGCCACGGCTTCCGCTGAATGTGCGGCCCACAGGATCTGGGACCGTTCATCTGACAACCGCGCGAGCGCAACGGATCGCCCGAGGCTTTCGACAGCGGCGAGGGCTGCAATAGACATAACCGCCACAATCATCAGGATCGACAGCAAGGCCGCGCCGCGCTCTCTTTTCCGGTAAACGCCTGTCATTGCGACGCTCCTACGCTGTAGGCCAGTGTGAGCTTGTCCTCGTCGCTGAAAGACAGGATGATTTCAACATAATCGGGATGAGTACCATCGACTGTCCCGGGCCAGGCCGCCTCCCACTTGCCAGCCTTGCGGTAGCGAATGTCCAGATCAGCAATCCCATCAGCCATCACACGTTCGACGCTTGGCGTGTCCGCAACCGGGTCTGGCCGAAGCCAGGCTGTGCGGACGAGGGCGCCGTTTTCGAGCCGGTAGGATACCAATTGCAAATCACTGCGATCGCCTGGCCCTGCCGGGTCGGACCAGCCGGCGCGAACGAACCTTATCAGCTCTCCGTCACCCCGCGGCGCTGCGCCTGTAAACCCGAGAGGCGATGAAAATCCGTCGGCGGCTCGGGAAGCGCGCTTCGTGACCAGACTGAAGTCAGCACGCATCAGGCCGTTTGTTGCGATCAGTTCGCGCGCGCTGGCCATTCTCGCATCGACAGCTTCGCTGCCCTGAAGTGTCTGCAACATCAACATCGTGCCGCTCGTGGCGAGCATGGCTGTTACCGCGAGCGCAACTAGCGTCTCCACAAGCGTAAAGCCTGCCGATGCCGGTGAGGCCCTTGCTCTCATCGTTCAGTCCTCAGCGACTGAATGCGCGCGAGAACCTGGTCGGTGGCCGGATGACGCACGTCGACGGCGACGAGCAGGAGGCCTGCCTGCGGTGTGGCTGTAATGGTTCGCGACCATTTCAGCGTCCGGCCGCGCTGAACGCTCTCACCCGTTTCCATTCCCGGAGAAACCGGCGGCGGCGCAGTTACGGCGTCGGCAACCAGGTTGCTGGCCTCAATCTCTGCAAGCGTTCGTATGTCGAGATGGGAAGCGTTGATCTGAGTTTCATTGGACAGGTGGATCATGCCCATTGCAGCGATCGAGAAGACGCCGAGCGCCGCAATCACTTCAACGAGGCTGAAGCCGGATTGTCCGGGATCAGACATTGCTATCATCCCATTTGAGCTGGCCGTCTGGAAGAACTGACAGAGGCAGGTTTCCGCCTTCCCAGATCAGGATCAGTCCTGGCGCCGCCACGATTCCGGTTGGATCAAATACGATTTCAGGCTGAGCCGTGCCGGTGCCAACGCGCGATGCCGGTTTTGACTTTTCGCGCGCGAGAGTAACGCCCTGGTCCAGCCGTACGGCATGGGACGTGGCGGGTTGCCAGTTTGCATTACCCCATTCAAGGTGCTCGTAACCGCCATCCCTCAGACGGATTGCCTGAGCCTGGCCGGAGATGATCGCGCGGTCACGGATGTCTTCAAGATCGTGGCGCAGCCTTTCAGCTGCCGCGATGCCCGCCGCGGGCCGGCCGGGTAAAGTTCCAACGATTACCATCGCCGCCAGCGCAAGCAGGAAGACAGCGACCAGAGCCTCCAAAAGGCTGAAGCCTGAG
>CALGEF010000050.1 GCA_937881755.1 uncultured Acidobacteriota bacterium | reverse complement strand
GGTTTTTCGCTGGCCCTGGCTTCGGACATCCGCATTGCCGGAGAAAGTGCGCGGATGAACTGCGCCTATATCCGGATCGGTCTCGGCGGCTGCGATATCGGGTCTTCCTATTTCCTGCCGCGCCTTGTAGGGGCCTCGCTGGCCGCCGAGCTGATCCTCACGGGCAAGTTCATCAGCGCGGAGCGCGCGTTGCGGGTTGGCCTTGTCGCGCAGGTTGTCCCGGACGCTGATCTTGAAGCGGCCGCGCAGGAGGACATTGACCTGATGCTGACGACGTCGCCGCTCGGCCTTCGGATGTCCAAGGAGGCGCTGAACATCAACCTCGACGCGGGCGGTATCGAAGCGGCGATCGCGCTGGAGGACCGCAACCAGATCCTGTGCGCCCAGACCGAAGATTTCCGGGAGGGGCTTAAATCTTTCCTCACGCGCAAGCCGCCCGTTTGGAAGGATGCCTGATGCGCAGGGGGGGCAGCAGTTTCGGTTTGACCATGACGAACAGGATGTTGTCTTGTGTCCGGTCGCAGGCACCCTTTCGTGCACCCGCCCCGGAGTGAGAACGAGATGATCCGCTTTCTGTTTCTGATTATCCTGCTTGTGACCGGCGCCGTCGTCGGCCTTGCCTTTGTGCCGCTCGCCGCGGCGCTGAAGCTGTCGGGGGCGGCAGACAATGGTGTGTCCTGGACAGCCGCGCGCGGCTCGGTCTACAGCGGCGTCCTGGACGGGCTGTCGGTCAACGGCACGAATTACGGAAACGCGCACCTGCAGCTGGACGCTTCAGCGCTGATGGGCGCCGCCCTGCAGTACGAGGTCGACTGGACCGGGACCCATGGCCAGGGCAGCGCGAAAGTCTCTGTGGAGTCCGGCCGGACCGTGACGCTGAAGGACTATGTGATCAGTCTCGATCTTGAAGACTATGAGCGCGCTGCCAGGTGGATCCGCCAGGTCGGTGGCAAGATCACACTTGCGGGCCCGGCGATCCGGTTCAAAGGCAGCGAATGCGTTCTCGCCGAAGGCGTTGCGACGAGTGACGTGCTCGATCGTAACCGCGAAGTCCTCGGCTCCGGCTGGAGCGAACTGCGCGGCGATATTGTCTGCGATGACGGCAAGCTGCTGGTGCCGCTCGAATCGGAAAACGCCGCGGGCACGCGCTTTTCTTCCTACCTGCGGGTCGCTCCCGGAACGCCGGGCAGGTTCGAGGCGCGCATTTCGGGCCGCGTTTCCCGCGCGCTCGCCTTCGCGCTGCCGCTGGCGGGGTTTAACCGCGATGGCGATGCCTTTGTCTATGTCCCGAAAGCGGCCAAACCGGCGCCAGCCTCGCCGGAATAGTCGTCAGTCCCGGTCACGTCGCCTGGTCAAGCAGCAGGTCCACCTGGACTTCCAGCGCGCCGGCAAGGCGTTTGGCGGTCTTCAGACCGTAGGACATGCCGCGTTCGATGGCCGAGATATGGTTGGGACGGATACCGCTGCGCTCGCCGAGTTCGCGCTGGGTCATCAGGCGGAACTGGCGGAGGGTGCGGACCGGATTTTCACCGTCCGAGATGCGTTTCAGGAGCGCTGCCGGAAGCGGGGCAAAGCTGCTCCCGTTCTGGGATTTGCGGCCGGCGAGAATGCTTTCAACCTGCTTTTCCAGACTATTGATTTTCTTTTCGAGATCCATGACCCGGATCTCGAGGGAATAGATGAGTTTCGGATCGCCCATGGAACCCCTGCCCCGGTTGCCTGATTCCAGCATTAAGAGCGTTCTGAAACGGTTCGGTGTCGGATACGTCACAGTTTTGTGTCGCTTTGCGAAGCGCGTTCCGGTCCGGCGAACAGGCTGGCCGGGGTGAGGGGCCCGGCAGGCCCGGCAGCTTCTGCGTCCACGTAAGGCCCCTTTTCCTGCCGGCGCTCACAGGCTCCCGGGCCCTGGCGTCCTGGCCGGCCGCTTCGCGGCACTCGCGCGCGGGTTGAACTTCGCGGCGCCGGAGCCGAACCCGGTTGACTCGGGCGTTCAAGGCCGGGTCAATGCAACCGGAAAAACGCAGAGCCCCGCAGACCGGCGCGGCAGTGAACACGGGGAATACAGAATGATGGCAGTTTCGGGCGCGCTGCGGGCAGCAGTGCTGGCACTGACGGTAATCGCAATCGGCGTGTCGCAGCCGGCGCCGGCTGCGTCACAGGGCATCCGGCAGACCACCGGGACCTTCGAGGACAAGTTCCGCCAGCTCGACGAAGTGCTTCCGGATGCGAATGTCTACCGCACCGCCGGCGGCGAGCCCGGGCCGCAATACTGGCAACAGAAGGTCGACTACCGCATCCTTGCCACGCTCGACGAACCTGCGCGCCGGCTCAATGCAACCCAGACCATCACCTATACAAACAACTCTCCGGACACGCTGCGCTTTCTCTGGCTGCAGCTGGACCAGAACATTTTCCGCCGGGATTCCATGGCAGAAATGACGGCGGACTTCGGCGGGACCGGCAATCGCGGCCCGGCCAGTGTCGCGCCGGGCGGGGCGGAGGCGCCCAAGCTCTCATTCGGCGAGCTGCGCCGCCAGCACGCGATGGCCGACAATGACTATGGCTATGACATCCTCACCGTCACCGGCCCGCGCGGCGCCCCCCTCGCCCACACGGTCGTCGGCACCCTGATGCGGATCGACCTGGCGACCCCGCTGCGGCCGGGCCAGTCGACCACCTTCGACATGGGCTTTGCGTTCAACATCGTGGAAGAAGACGCTGTCTCGGCGCGCTCGGGCTATGAGCATTTCCCGGACGACGCGCGCGAGGGCGGTAACGACCTCTTCCTTTTCGCACAGTGGTTTCCCCGCCTCGTGGTCTATTCGGACTATGAAGGCTGGCACAACAAGGACGTCCTCGGGCGCGGCGAGTTCACGCTCGAATTCGGCGACTATGACGTCTCGCTCGTGGTGCCTGACGATCATATTGTCTCCTCGACCGGGGTCCTGGCGAACCCGGACGATGTCCTGACCGCGGCTCAGCGCCGCCGCCTCGAAGAGGCGAAGACGGCCGACCGGCCGGTCTATATCGTCACGCCTGAAGAGGCGCTCGCCAACGAAAGCTCGAACCCGTCCGGGACCAGGACCTGGCGTTTCACGGCAAAGAATGTCCGGGATTTTGCCTGGGCCAGCTCCCGCAAGTTTGCCTGGGACGCCAGGGGCTACGCCCAGCCGGGCGCCGCTCAGCCGCTCGTGATGGCCATGTCTTTCTGGCCCAAGGAAGGCGGCGACCTCTGGGCGAAGTATTCGACCGCGGCCGTCATCCACACGATGGAGGTCTATGGCCGGTTTTCCTTCGACTATCCCTATCCGACCGCGCAATCGGTCAACGGGCCCGTGGGCGGTATGGAATACCCCATGATCACCTTCAACGGCCCGAGAACCAAGCTGCAGGAAGACGGCTCGCGCACCTACACGATGGCCGAGAAGGTGTTCCTCGTGGGGGTCGTGATCCACGAGATCGGGCACATCTATTTTCCGATGGTGGTCAATTCCGACGAGCGCACCTGGACCTGGATGGACGAGGGGCTCAACAGCTTCCTCGACTCTGTCGCCAGTTACGAGTGGGACCCTGACATGCCATGGGGCTCCGGCCTGCCGCGTGACATCACCGGCTACATGACCTCCTCGACCCAGCAGCCGATCATGACCCACTCAGACTCGGTCACCTCGCTCGGCCCCAACGCATACTCGAAGCCGTCGGCCGCGCTCCACGTCCTGCGCGACGTGGTGATGGAACGCGAGCTGTTCGACTTTGCCTTCCGCGAATACGCGCGGCGCTGGAAATTCAAGCGCCCGACGCCGGCCGATTTCTTCCGGACGATGGAAGAAGCCTCTGGCGTCGACCTCGACTGGTTCTGGCGCGGCTGGTTCTACACCACCGAACACGTCGACGTCTCGCTCGACGCGGTCTACCGGATGCGCCTCGATACCCGCGACCCTGACATAGATAACGCCCGCCGCCGGCAGGCAGAGGCCGACAAGCCCCTGCCGATCGGTGTGCGCCTCGACCGCGAAGAAGCCCGCCCGGTCTGGGTCGAAGAATTCCCGGACGTGCGCGACTTCTACGACGAGAACGACATCTACACCGTGACCAACAAGGAGCGAAACGCCTACGCAAAATTCCTCGAAGGCCTCGAAGACTGGGAGCGGGCGGCCCTGGAGCGCGCGGTTGCTGAAGACAGGAACTACTATGTCCTGCAGTTCTCCAACGTCGGCGGGCTGGTCAGCCCGCTCCTCCTCGAGATGACCTT
>CALGEF010000049.1 GCA_937881755.1 uncultured Acidobacteriota bacterium | reverse complement strand
CACTTCGTCCTTGTAGCTGCCGCCGCCGCTCTGCTCGTAACTGCCTGTTCGCCCAGGACCGAGACGACGCCTGCTGAAGAGCCGATGACGATCGAGGAACCGGGTGTCCAGACGCCGGCACCCTCAGAGGCGCCCGGTCCGGTTCTCGATCCGACCGAGCTTGACCTCTCGAAGATAGAGCTCGCCATGCGCATCCCGTCCGCTTTCCGCGCCTATGACGAGGGCGCCTATCTTGAGATCAACGTGATCAGCCCGCGTCTGGGTGTCGATATTTCCGAGAGCTTTTCGCTGACGTCCTCGCTGGGATTCGACAGCCCGTTCCTGGCGACCGAGGCGCGCGACGGGTTCTCGATCTGGACTTATACGACGCGGCCTGAAGACCGACCGCTTCTGGCAGCGCTGAGCCAGGAACTCGTCCGTCTCAAGACCGAAGCGCCCGGTGAGAACGAGCTGACCTTCGGCGCCATTGCTCCGGGCTGCTGGAACGAGCCGGAGCAGACACCCGGCAGCCTCGCGCGCACTTTGTACATCCGCGTCGTGCCGGAAGAGGATTTCCAGGTGTTCGTGCCCGAACAGATCCTCAACGAAGGCGACCTGCCGGGCATCGAAACCTTCTGGGGCGCGTGCGGCGGGTAGGCGCGTGAGTTGACGCGGCTGGCTGCCGGGATGGCCAGCGCCTGAGGCCTATCGCCCGCACGGATGGTTTTGTGGTATCAGGCAGGTGCGATGAGTGATGCTCTTGGTCCCGGCGATCTGGTCTTGTGTGTCAACGCGGCCCCGAACCACGTGACGGGTGAGCCCGTCCCGCTGGTAGCCGGCGAGACTTACCGCGTGCTTGACCTCTGGGAATTTGCCTGCCCGTGCGGGCGCTCGGATGCGCTTCTGGATGTCGGCGTCGGCTTTGCCTGGTGCCAGAGCCGCTTCCGCAAGCTGCCCAAGCCGAGAGCGAAGGCGAAGTCGCGCACCGTGATGACGCCGAAGAAGGTGGAGCCTGTTTTACAGGCTGTTTCAGCGCCTCGGCTGCACCGCGAACCAAGGCTCGAGGCGCGTCAGAGCTTCCTTGATTTCCGGTGTCGAGAGCGCGAACGAGAAGCGCATGAAGCGGTGGCCGTCCACGGGATCGAAGTCGACGCCCGGCGCGGCCGCGATGCCGGTTTCCTCCAGCAGTTTCATGCAGAAGCCGAGGCTGTCATCGGTGAAACGCGAAATGTCGGCGTAGATGTAGAAGGCGCCGTCCGGCGGCGCGATCCGGTCGAGGCCGAGGCGCGGCAGGGCCTCCAGCAGCAGCGCCCGGTTCGTGCGGTAGACATCGATATGCCCTTCAAGCTCTATGCGGCTGTCCATCGCGACCAGGCCGGCATGCTGGGCGAGTGAAGGGGCCGTGAGGAAGAGGTTGCCGATATAGGCGTCGGTGCGGTGCGCACAGTCTTCCGGCGAGACAAGCCAGCCGAGGCGCCAGCCGGCCATGGAGAAGTATTTCGAGAAGCTGTTGACGATATAGGCGGACGGCTCGAACTCCAGCATCGAATGAAGCTTCGGCCCAAAGCTCAGACCGTGATAGATCTCGTCCGAGATGATCCGTGCACCGATCCTGCGCGCGACGTCCGCTATTGCTGAAAGTTCCGCTTCCGGGATGATCGTGCCGGTCGGGTTGGCGGGGCTCGCCAGGATGATGCCTTGCGGTGCCGGGTCCAGCGCGGCGAGAGCGTCGGCGGTCAGCTGGAATCGCTCGGCCTCACCGCAGGCGATTTCCGCAGGCTCAAGGTTCAGGGCGCGGATGGTATTGCGATAGGCCACGTAACCCGGCCGGGCGAGCGCGATCCGGTCGCCCGGCTTGAACGCCGTCGCCAGTGCCAGCACGAGGGCCGGCGAGGCGCCGCAGGTGATCGCGATGCGGCGGGGCGCGACCTCCGCGCCGTAAGTGTCGAGATAGTGCTGCGCGATACGCGCCTTCAGCGGCACGCTGTCCCAGTATCCCATGGCTTCGCTGTCGAGCACGCCGTGCGCGGCGGCGATGGCGGCCTGCGGCGCGCCGGTCGATGGCTGGCCGAACTCCATGTGGAAGATGCGCCGGCCAGCCGCTTTCAGTTCATGCGCGCGGCGGCTTATGGCGATCGCCTGGAACGGTGAAATGTCCTGTCCCAAGGTTTACCTGGCAGCGACTGACGGCAGCCAGGTTGCCAGCGCCGGCATCGCGGCGACGACGGCGAGCAGCAGCAGCTGTAGCCCGATGAACGGTATCGCCCCCTGCCAGATCTGCATCGTAGTGACTTCCGGCGGCGCCGCGCCGCGCAGGTAAAACAGGGCAAAGCCGAACGGCGGCGTCAGGAAGCTGGTCTGCAGGTTCACCGCCATCAGAATGGCCAGCCAGACCGGATCGCAGCCCAGCAGGATCAGCGGCGGCGCCACCAGCGGGACCACGACGAAGACGATCTCGATGAAGTCGAGGAAAAATCCGAGCACGAACATCACAGCCATGGTCGCTGCGAGTGCGCCCCACTTGCCCCCTGGCACGGCGTGCAGGATTTCCGCGATCAGGTCATCGCCGTCGAAACCCCGGAACACCAGGCTGAAGAGCGAGGCGCCGATCAGGATCAGGAAGACCATCGAGGTGATGTGCGAGGAGCTCTTGAGCGCGGGCACCAGCTGCGACGCCTTGCGCAGGACGAGCAGGCCCGCGACGAGCGAGGCTAGTAAAACCAGGCAGGCGATGGCTGTCAGCCCCATGCCCGCCGCCGCGATGCCCGAATGCGCGATGTCGCCCACCCGCAGGTCAAGCGTGTTGCGCAGGATGAGAATGACCGGAAGGCTGAGCAGGCCGGCGATCATGACGGGCGACAGGCGGCTGCCATTGTCGCGGGCGAGGCGAAGGCCGGCAAGCAGGAGGGCGCCGCCCGCGCCGATCGCCGATGCTTCGGTCGGCGGCGCGATGCCGCCGAGGATTGATCCGAGAACCGCGACGATCAGGCCGACCGGCGCAACAACGCCCAGCAGCACATCCGTAGCGGTCAGTGGTGCGGTGTCATCGTCGAGTTTTGCGGGCGGGCAGGCTGAGGGACGGAAGATAGCCACGGCCGCGACCCATGAAAGGTACAACAGCACAAGGATCAGGCCGGGGATCAACGCTCCGGCAAAGAGATCGCCGACCGACACAACCGCCGATGCGCTGCCGGAGGAAAGGCTCGCCTGACTGGCGGCATTCGAGATCGCATCGGCCAGCAGGATCAGCACGATGGACGGCGGGATAACCTGGCCGAGTGTTCCGGAGGCCGCGATGGTGCCCGTGGCGAGGCGCACGTCATATCCCTGCCGCAGCATGGTCGGCAGCGCAATCAGCGTCATGGTGATCACAGTGGCGCCGACGATACCGGTGGAGGCAGCCAGCAGGGTGCCGACGAGGATAACGGCGAAGCCCAGTCCCCCGCGCACGCCGGCGAGCAGGCGGCTCGCGATGTTGAGCAGGTCCTCTGCCACCCGGGAGCGTTCGAGGATCACGCCCATCAGCACGAACAGGGGCACCGCGATCAGCGTCTGGCTCTGCATGATTGAGCTGCCTTCGATCCGGCTGGGGAAGGCCTTCAGGAAGGAGTCCGGGAACACGCCGAGCGCAATGCCGAGAAGCGCGAAGATCAGCGCGACGCCGCCGAGCGTCAGTGCGACGGGATAACCGGCGAGCAGCGCGATGATCGCGCTGGCAAACATCGCTATGGCAAGGATGGCCTCAAGCTCCATGGCGCTCTCCGCTCGCCAGTGCGTTGTCCGGCTCGGCTGGTGGCAGGGCGCCTGTCAGTCGCAGCGCGGCTTTAAGCGATTCCGAGAGGCCCTGCGCCATCAGCAGCACGGCGAAGACGGGCACCAGCGTCTTGAAGAGGTAGAGGATCGGTAGCCCGTCGGACTCGCGCGAGCCTTCAAGCAGCATCCAGGAGCGCGCCAGGCCCGCTTCGCTGGTCATCAGGATCCGCACACAGATGGGGAACAGCAGCAGGTAGGCTCCGGCAAGCTCAATCCAGCTTCGCCCGGTCTCGCCGAAGCGCGGCCTCAGGATGTCCACCCGCACATGCGCGCCGTCCCGCAACGCCCCAGCGGCGCCCAGCATGAACATCGCGGCAAAGGCATACGTCACCGCTTCGTTGAGCCAGGTGAAGGAGAGGCCGAAGGCATACCGCAGAAGCACGACAACCAGCTGAAGGAAGATCAGCAGCACGCCGCATGTCATCGCCGCGCCGAGCGCGGTGCCGGACATCCGGTCGATCAGCGCGATAATGCGTTTGGCGGCGCCGTCCAACAGGTTTGGAACCGCCAGCACTATGAGCGGCAGGGCAAATAGCGGCAGGGTTGCGATGCCCGCCCATTTGAGCGCCGTGCCGAGCGTCAGGAAAATCTGGCTGTCCATGCCGCGCCTCCGGGCTTACTTGCCGAGCGCGCGGGCGGCATAATAAGGCCCGTCAGAGACACCAGCCCAGCCGCGCATCAGTTTCAGCGAGGCTTCAAAGCTCTCATAGATCCGCTTCTCGATACCGTCCCGGCCGCTGGCGGCGCGCACGTCGAAAGCGGCTTCCGACATCCGCTCGACCACTTCATCCGGGAACGAACGAAGCTGCGTCCCGTGCTCACGCACAAGCAGGTCAAGGTGCACGGAGTTCTGGTAGGTGAATTCGCCGAGCGACAGGTGGTTCACTGACTCGCACGCCGCTTTCAGGATCGCCTGTTCGCTGGGGATGAGGCTATCCCAGACACCGCGGTTGATCCCGACGGCAAGGCTTGCGCCGGGTTCGTGGAAGCCCGGGCCGTAATAGTAAGGTGCCTCGCGGTGGAAGCCGAGCGAATAGTCGTTCCAAGGTCCAACCCATTCGGTCGCATCAATCGCGCCCGTCTGCAGCGCCTGGTAAATCTCGCCGCCTGCCAGCGAGATTGAGGCGCCGCCCAAGGCACGCAGCACTTCGCCGCCCTGGCCCGGGATGCGCATCTTGAGACCCACGAAATCGTTCAGCGAGGTCATCTCGCGCCGGAACCAGCCGCCCATCTGGTGGCCGGTATTGGCGCCCTGGATCGACTTGATGCCGAACTGGCCGGAGAGCTCATCCCACAGCGCCTGTCCGCCGCCATGGTCAATCCAGCCCATGATCTCCTGCGCCGTCATACCGAAGGGCACAGCGGTAAAGAACGGGAAGGCGGTAGACTTGGCGGTCCAGTAGTATTCCGCGCCGTGGTACATGTCGGCTGAGCCGTTCGCCACCGCGTCGAAGCTCTCGAACGGCGGCACCAGTTCGCCGGCTGCGAACACCTTGATCTCCATCAGCCCGTCCGACATCTCGAACACGCGTTCGGACACCCGTTCGGCAGCTCGGCCAAGGCCGGGCAGGCCCTTCGGCCAGGTGGTCACCATGTTGAAGCGGCGCCGGCTGCGGCTGATGGCCGGGCCGGAGAGCGCCGCGCCGGATCTGGGATTAGCGAAGGTTGCCACGGCGCCTGCGAGCCCAAGGGCGCCTGCGCCGACGAGATTACGCCGGTTGATCATCGACTGGCCTCCCTGTGTGCGCGCGTCCGCCCCTTCGGGACCGGTCTCGCTTCGCGCCTACTCGTCGTCTCTCAAGGGCCGCCAGCGGTCGCCGTCAAGTACTTCCAGTGGTTTGTAGCGCCGCTTGTAGGCCATCTTCGGGCTGCCCTTGACCCAGTAGCCGAGGTAAACGTGCGGCAGGCCAAGGTCCTGCGCATGGCGGATATGATCGAGGATCACGTGGTGGCCGAGGCTGCGGGCTTCCTGTCCAGGATCAAAGAAGGTGTAGACCATCGAGAAACCGTCGCGCAGTACATCGGTGATCGAGCAGGCCACCAGCGGCGCCGACTCTTCGGGTCCGTCGCGGTATTCGAAGATCAGGCTCTGAACGGGGCTGCCGCCGACCATCGCGACATAGTCCCGGTAGGTCATCTCGGACATGCCGCCATTGTCATGGCGCGTCTTCACATAGGCTTTCAGCAACCGGAACTGCTCCCGCGTCGCCTGCGAGACAACCGGGCGCCGCACCAGCCCCGTGTTTTTTGCGATCACCTTGCGGTCATTGCGGCTCGTCTCGTGCTCGCGTGTGGGCACCCGCACGCTGCGGCAGGCATTGCAGCGCAGGCAAGCGGGCCGATAGGCGATCGACTGGCTACGGCGGAAACCGGACTGGCTGAGCACATTGTGCACGACGTCCGCTTCCGGGATCGCGAGGTTTGTGAAGGCTTTCCGTTCCTTGCGGTCAGGCAAATAGGGACAGGGGCTGGGGTTCGTGACGTAGAACCTCAGCGACCGTTCCAGGCCAGCCGGCAGCAGATGGGAATCCGTGAACTTCATTCCGCGGAACGATACACCTCACCGGGCCAGCGCCAAGGGGCCAAAACCGGGCAGGCGCGAAGCAGCGGCAAAAAAGACACACCGGCGTGGCCGGAAAGCCTCACGGTTGGGCGCTCAGGTGAACTTTCAGGCTGATCCGGCGGTTTTGTGCAAGGTGGGGCTGGCCGGAATCGAGCGGCTGGGTATCCGCGAGGCCTGTCACCGCCGCGAAACGTGCCGGCGCCACGCCGCCCGCCTCGAACAGGCGGCGGGCTTCATTGGCGCGGTCCGAGGAGAGATCCCAGTTCGAATAGCCGGTCGTGGTCAGGCTGAAGGCATCGGTATGGCCTTCGATTGAGAGCGGGTTGGCGAGCGGAGCGAGCGTTACGGCCATTGCAGCCACCAGTGCCCGGCCTTCCGGGGTCAGGGCGCCACTGGCACTCTCGAACAGGGGCCGGCCCGCCGTGTCCACCAGATCAAGGCGAACCCCGTCCGGCTCCACGGAAAGGATAACGCTTTCGCCGGCGGCCTTAAGGGTCTCGGAAAGTTGCAGAAGGCTGAACAGGTCTGCGGCTTCTGAAGGCACCGGAGGCGCGGCGGTCGCGGGCGCCAGATCCCTGGTCTTGAATTCGGCGGCAATGGCGGCGCGGGCATCGGGCGAGACGCCGCTGACCAGCCACATCAGCAGGAAGAAGGCCATCAGGGCGGTCAGGAAGTCGGCATACGCCATCTTCCACGTGCCCAGCTTGCGGGCCGGTGGTGCAGGCATTCTGCCTGCGAGTTGCCGGTGGGTCGTGGCGTAAGCCATCGTCCTGGTTCCTGTCCTTCTGACGGAGATCATCGTCTATCAGGTCATAGTGAAACCCACGCTTCGGCGAGGGATGGGATTTCGATGAAATTCCATCTATCTGCGTCCCCACAACCGTCCCAAAAGGAGACACTCATGGCGCGCACAGCATTTCTTGGCCTCGGGGTCATGGGCTTCCACATGGCCGGCCACCTGGCGCGCGCTGGTCACCAGGTGAGCGTCTGGAACCGCACCGCCGCAAAGTCCGCCGCCTGGGCTGGCGTGCACCGCGGTGAGGCGGCGAAGGATCCTGCCTCGGCCGTATTCGGCGCCGAATTCGTCCTGATGTGCCTCGGCGATGACCCGGACGTGCGCGCCGTCTTCGAGGCCTTTGAGCCGAGCCTCGGCGCAGGCATGACCGTCATCGACCACACCACCGCCTCCGCCGGGCTCGCCCGCGAACTCGCCGCACGCTGCAAGGCGAAGGGCGCGCACTTCATCGATGCCCCGGTCTCGGGCGGTGAGGCCGGCGCAATCAATGGCAAACTCACCATCATGTGCGGCGGCGAGCCAGCCGCCTTTGCCGGCGCCGAGCCGGTAATGAACGCCTTCGCCCGCAAGATCACGCTGATCGGCGAGACGGGCTCCGGCCAGCTCGCCAAATCCGTCAACCAGATCTGTATCGCGGGAATCGTGCAGGGCCTCGCCGAGGGTCTGCACTTTGCGGACAAGGCCGGGCTCGATCCCGCCAAGGTGATCGAGGCGATCTCCGGCGGCGCGGCGCAAAGCTGGCAGATGGAAAACCGCTGGAAAACGATGACCGAAGGCAAGTTCGATTTTGGCTTCGCAGTCGACTGGATGCGTAAGGATCTGCGCATTACGTTGGAGGCGGCCGAGGAAGTTGGCGCGGCCCTCCCGGTCACCTCGATCGTAGACGCCTACTACGGCGAAGTACAGGCGATGGGCGGCAATCGCTGGGACACGTCGAGCCTGATTGCCCGCTTGAAGCCGTAACGCCCGGGTGTCGGGTCAATGAAGGAGCGTGCCTTGGAAACTGCACCCGGACGTCACGGTCATCCGAAAACCGGTGATATGGGAGAGGCGCCGTATCGCCTGCATGGGCTCAAGCTTTCATACTTTACCGGCAAGCTTGAAGCCTATTTCCGGGTCAAGGGCGTTGCCTTTGAATTTGTGGGCATGGACACCGCCGACTTCCGGCGCTGCGCCCGCGAAACAGGGATTGCCCAGATGCCGCAGGTTCAAGCGCCGGATGGCAGATGGCTCACCGACACAACGGCAATCATCGCGGAGTTTGAAAAAGCTTTCGCGGGGCCTGTTTTGTCTCCGAAGGATCCGGTGACCCGCTTCTTCAGCCTGTTGCTGGAAGACTTGTTCGACGAGTGGTTGTGGCGGCCGGCGCTGTATTATCGCTGGGCCTTCGTTGAAGACCGCACACTGATGAGTTCACAGATAGCACGGACGATGTTGCGCGATGTACCTCTCCCTTTCAGCGTGCGCCGCCGCCTGATCCTCGCGCGCCAGCGCCGCCAATACCTCAGACAAGACGGGATTACGCGCCGGACGGCGCCCGTGGTTGAAGCGCTCTACCGCGACACGCTGCAGATGCTGGAAGCAATTTTCCGGGTACGGCCCTTCCTGATGGGAGGGCGACCCATAGAGGCTGATTTCGGCCTGATGGGGCCGTTCCTGCGCCACTTCTCACACGATCCGACACCTGCCGCGATCTTGCGCGAGACCGCGCCAAACACGCAGGCCTGGGTTACACGTGTCTGGGCCACGACACCTGGCGATGCCGAGGCAGGGTTGCTGCCCGAAAGCGTGCCCGATGATCTTCAGGGACTGATCGCGATGGCCGCGCGCGAATACCTGCCATACTTGGCCGCCAACGCATTGGCCGTAAGCCAGTCCGCCGCGGTTGTGCAGTATGCGCAGGGCGGAACGGGCTGGTCCGTACCCGCAGCGCCCTACCGCGCGGCATGCCTCGATGCGCTGAAAGCCGCCTACGTCGACTTGCCGGACGAGGCGCGCACGGCCGCAGGCCTCAAACTGGGCCCCGGCGCCGTGGCGATTCTGTCGGCTCCCAAGACCGCATTTGTGCCGAATGTGCGACGTCCCCTCGGACGCCTGTGGGAAAATGCGCGTACTGCTTGACGTTGATAGGGTGCGCGCCGCAGTCTGTAACTCGTCGGAGGGGGGAACCGATGGCGAAGTCTGAACCCAAGACAAAAGTGACGGCGGTAACGCCGAAGGATTTCATTGCCGCCTTGGAGGACGGCACACGCAAGCAGGACGCCGAACTCCTGCTCAAGTGGATGACGAAGGTCACCGGCCTCAAGCCAAAGATGTGGGGGCCGAGCATCATCGGCTTTGGCCGCTACGCCTACACGTACGACAGCGGACATTCCGGCGAGGCCTGCATGGTGGGCTTCAGTCCGCGCAAAGCGAACATGGTGATCTATGTGCTGGCCGGATATGCCGGCCTCGAAGAGAAGCTGGCGCGTCTGGGCAAGCACAAGACCGGCCAGAGTTGTCTCTATCTCGGCAGCCTCGACAGGATCGACCTGAATGTACTCGGAGAGATCGTCACGTGCGGCGTCGCGCATATGCGCAGAAAATATCAGACATGGGACGTTTGATGCTCACGCTTTCCTGAGCGGGATTGACGCCGCCCTAAGACGACACCTACGGGTGTCATATGGATCTGGCCCACGACGCCTCCCTCAGCGATGTCCTGCGGTTCGCAGACACTGTCTCGCAGGCGCATTTCTGCCTGTCGGAAATCGTCGGGGCCGTGCACGGCGAGCGGCAGCTGGCAAATGCCAGCCGCGGCGTGCCGCGATACCTGGTGGCCGCCGGTCCGCGCACCGTGCCCGAAATTGCTACCTGGCGCGCCACCAGCCGCCAGTTCATCCAGCGCCTCGTGGATGCGCTTGCTGAGGACGGCCTCGTCGCCTTGAAAGACAATCCGCAGCATCAGCGCTCCCGCCTCGTCACCGTGACGCGCAAGGGCCGCGCCCGCGTCAGCGCAATGGCCGCAAAGGAAGTGCGCCTGCCCGAACAAGGCCTCATCCGCAGCGGTGCCAGTCTCGCTGAAGTACGCGCCGCAACCCATCTCATCCAACGCTTCATCGGCGTGATCGACACGCTCCAGCACGACATAGACTCCGGATACTCCCCATGATCCTGCGCATCTTTCGGTTTGCCGGTGCGGGGATCATGCTCCTTGTGCTGATGGCCCTTGGCTTCTCCGTTTCCTCTTGTGCCGGCAATGGCGCGCGGCTATCCGCCCTCGAGGGAACGGCGCCGCCCGCGCCTTACCGTATCGTGCGAGACGAGTATGGCGTGCCCACGATTTATGGCGAGACAGACGCCGCGACCGCCTTCGGCCTTGCATATGCGCATTCTGAAGACGACTTCGCCACTATCCAGCGCCAGGTGCTGGCCGTACGCGGCGAGCTTGGCGCTGTGGACGGCATAGAAGGTGCGCAAGCGGATTATTTCGGCAAGCTGATTGACGTGAAGGGCCAACTCGCCACCGGTATCGACACTGTCTCGCCAGAAGCCCGCGCTATGGCGCAAGGCTATGCCGACGGCCTGAACCTTTACGCCGCGACGCATCCGAAGGAAGTGCTCCGCCCGCAGGTCTTCCCGCTCACGGGAGACGATGTCATCGGCGGTTTTGTGCTTGTCTCGCCGCTCTTTTTCGGCGTCGATTTCATCGTCGCACGCCTGTTCGGCAATGGCGAAATCCCGCCGGACCGCGAGCCCGAGGAGCGCGGCTCCAACGCTTTCGCCTTCGCGCCGCACCGCACGGCAGATGGCTCCACCGTCCTCGTCTCGAACTCGCATCAGCCGTGGGAAGGCGCCGCAGCCTGGTACGAGGCCCGCGTCGCCAGCGGCGAAGGCTGGTCCATGCAGGGCGCGCTGTTTCCCGGCAGTCCGGTCATTCTGATGGGCCACAACGCCCATCTTGGCTGGACGAACACCGTCAACCGCGCGGACCTCACAGATGTCTACAAGCTCGCCCTCGACGACAGCGGCAAGCGCTAAAAGCTCGATGGTGAATGGAAGGACCTTACCCACCGCCATGTATGGCTGAAAGTGAAAATGGGTCCGGTCATCGTGCCGATCCGCCAGAGCGTCTGGGGCTCCGTGCACGGACCAGTCATCAAGAACAAGTCAGGCGCTTATGCGATCCGCTATGCAGGCTATGGCGAAGTGCGCCAGTTCGAGCAGTACTACAAACTGAGCCGCACGAAATCCCTTGAGGAATGGCGCGGCGTGATGGCCATGCAGGCGATCCCCGCAACCAACTACATCTACGCCGACAAGCTCGGCAACATCGCCTATCTCTACAATGCCCGCCTGCCGAAGCGCGAACCATCTGTCGCCTGGGAAAGCGTTCTGCCGGGTGATGATAGCAAACTTATCTGGACCGAATATGAGCCACCCGAGCGCATTCCTTTCCTGTTGAACCCGCCCGCCGGCTATATCGTCAATTCAAACAATCTCCCCTGGCTCGCCACTGCCCCGGCGGACGACATGAAACCGGAAGACTATCCTGGCCTCGTCGGCATCGAGATCTGGATAACCAACCGTATCCTCCGCGCAAAGGCATTGCTTGAGGCCCACGACATCTTCGATGACGCCGACATCCACCGCATCAAGTTCGATAAGGGCTATGACAAGAACTCAGGCCTTGGCGAAGCCTTCATCGCCGCTCTAGACGATGCCCGCTCGGCAGGTGCGCTCACCGACGCCGTGACACTACTCGACGGCTGGGACTGAACCGCAGAAGGACAGGGCAGCTCCGACTCGCTCGCACTGATCGTGCTTCAGGAGCTGCAATGGAAGCTCTACCAGCGCGAAGCGCAGCGCCCGGGCCGCGAGATCCTCGCCGACGCCGAAGCGCACTTGCGCAAACATTTCGGCAAGCTCGACGTTCCGTATGCGGAATTCGCCCGCCTGCGCCGCGGCAAGGCAGATTTCCCGGTGCAGGGCGGCCCGGAAACCCTGCGCGCATTGATGTACCAGCCAGACGAAGACGGCCGCTATGCGGGCATCGGCGGCGACAGCTTCATGCTGATCGTCAAATGGCCGAAATACGGCGGCGCGCCGCAGACGGAGGCCATCTACCCCTTTGGCGCTGCCATGAGCCACCCCGAGGCGCCGCACTATTCAGATCAGTCGGAGATGTTCTCGAAGGAGGAGTTCAAGGTGAGCCCGCTGCCGGTGTACAAGGAGGGCGGGATCCCTCCCGCTCTACGTGCCCAGCTTCTCGGCCGCGCGCTCGGCAAAGTACGTGATCACACCCGCGGCTCCTGCGCGCTTGAAACTCAGCAGGGTTTCCATCATCACGCGGTCGCCGTCGATCCAGCCGTTCTGGGCGGCGGCCATGATCTGTGCATATTCGCCGGAGACCTGGTAGGCCAGCGTCGGCACGCCGAACGTCGTCGAGACGCGGTGCACAATGTCCAGATAGGGCAGACCCGGTTTCACCATCACCATGTCGGCGCCCTCAGCGAGGTCGAGCGCCACTTCGCGCAGCGCTTCGTCCGCGTTCGAAGGATCCTGCTGGTAGGTTTTCTTGTCGCCCTTCAGCGCCGCGGCCGAGCCGATGGCCTCGCGGTACGGCCCGTAGAAGCCGCTCGCATACTTGGCCGCATAAGCGAGGATCATCGCGTTCGTGAAGCCCTCTTCCTCAAAGGCGAGGCGGATGGCGCCGATGCGTCCATCCATCATGTCCGACGGCGCGACCATATCAGCGCCTGCGCCGACATGCACCAGCGCCTGTGTGACGAGGCGCTCCACCGTGGAGTCATTCGGGATCGTGCCGTCCTCGTCCAGCAGACCATCGTGGCCATGCGACGTGTACGCATCCAGGGCCACGTCCGTGATCAGACCAACTTCCGGCGCGGCATCCTTCATCGCCTTCAGCGCACGCGGCACGAGGCCTTCGGGTGAGAGCGCTCCGGTGCCTTCGGCGTCCTTGCCCTCCGGACCGATATACGGAAACAGCGCGATCGCCTGAATGCCAAGCGCCTTCGCCCTTTTCGCCGCCAGCGCCGCTTCCTTCACCGACAGCCGGTCCACCCCCGGCAGGGAGGCGACCGGCACGCGGCCCTCGCCATCATGCACGAACACCGCCCAGACCAGATCGGCCGGGGTCAGCACGTGTTCAGCGGTCAGCGAACGCACCCACGGGGCCTGGCGCAGGCGGCGCATACGGGTGGCGGGAAAGGATTGGGGAAACTGGGTCATAGCGTCCTTTTGCGACAATTCCTGCCCGCTCACAACCACCCGGATTTCCGGCGCATGAAGCAGCGCTTCGTTACGTCCATCACTGCCGCTTGGCGCGCCTCGATTTCCAGCATCCAGTCCGTTATCTGGTTGCGGGGCAGTTCGCGAAAGCCGAGCGTGCGGTAGAAGGGCGCGTTCCAAGGCAGGTCCCGGAAGGTCGACAGCGTCACCGTCTTCAGCCGCCGGTCCTTGGCGTCCTGAAACACCCGCCGGATCAGGGCCGCGCCCAGCCCCCGCCGCCCATGCTCCGGATGCACGCTGACCTGGTCCAGATACAGCGTATCGCCCCGGAGCGAGGTCAGCACAAAGCCCGCTGGCAGGCCCTTCCGGTCACGCGCCAAGAACAGATGTCCGCCCGGCATCGACGTCTCGAATACGTCTGCCGGCACATGCTCCAGCAGTTCCTCGTCGGGCAGCATCCCCGTGCCCGCAAACAGCTGGCTGGCGGCCAGGTCAATGGCAATCAGGTCCGCGATTTCGTCGGCCGCCACGCCCGAAATCGAGTATCCTTCGGGAAGGCGTCGCATTGACATTCGGCCGGGCTCTATCGCAATTCGGATCCACGCATATTAAGATAAGGGCGCCTTGCCAATGAGCCTGATGTTTGACGACGAACGGATCATGATCCGTGACATGGCGCGCCGCTTTGCCGAAGACCGGCTGCTGCCGCATTCCGAAGCCTGGGACCGCGACAGCCACTTCCCGGTGGACGTTATCAAGTCCGCCGGCGAGCTGGGATTCGCAGGCATCTATGTGGGCGAAGAATTCGGCGGCTCGGGCCTGACGCGGACCGACGCGGCGCTGATCTTCGAACAGCTGTCCTATGGCGATGTCTCCACCGCCGCCTTCATTTCCATCCATAACATGGCCTCCTGGATGATCGACACGTTCGGCTCCAGGCAACAGCGCGCGATCTGGCTGCCGCGTCTCACATCGATGGAGCTGATTGCCTCTTACTGTCTCACCGAGCCGGGCTCTGGTTCGGACGCCGCGAGCCTCAATACCAAGGCTGTGCGCGACGGCAATGACTACGTCATCACCGGCACGAAACAATTCATTTCCGGCGCGGGCACGTCGGACATTTACGTCCTGATGGCCAGAACCTCAGACGACGGAGCGAAGGGCGTCTCGACCTTTATCATCGAGAAGGGCATGCCGGGTCTTTCGTTTGGCGCCAACGAGCGCAAGATGGGCTGGAAAAGCCAACCTACCGCGCAAGTCATACTGGATGAAGTGCGCGTACCCGCGGCTAACCGCATCGGCGAAGAAGGCCACGGCTTCCGCTTTGCCATGGCAGGCCTTGATGGCGGCCGTCTCAACATCGCCGCCTGCGCCCTTGGCGGCGCCCAGCTCGCGCTCGACCTGGCAGTTAGCTACGCCAAGGACCGCAAGCAGTTCGGCAAGCCCATCGCGGACTTCCAGAGCGTCCAGTTCAAGCTCGCCGACATGGAAACCGAACTGCAGGCCGCGCGCGTCATGCTCTACGAAGCCGCTGGCCGCCTGGACGGCAAGACGCCAGACGCCACCCGCTGGTGCGCCATGGCCAAACGCTTCGTCACCGACACGGCCTTCAAGGTCGCCAACGACGCGCTGCAGATCCACGGCGGCTACGGCTATCTCGCCGACTATCACGTCGAACGCATCGTCCGTGACCTGAGGGTCCACCAGATCCTCGAAGGCACCAACGAGATCATGCGCGTGATCATCTCGCGCGACATACTGAAGGGGTAGGAGGCCCCTTCAATACCGCGGCGTCCGGTCCCGTATCCGGTCAAAGCCCAGCCTGATCGTCGCAAACCGCGCCTCGATATAGGGTTCGAACTGCAGGTCGGTGAAAATATGCGGCCAGTCGCCTTCGATGGCCTCACGCACCAGCTCGCCCACATACAGCGGATCAATGCCCTTCGCGATGGCTTCGGTGACCGCTTTCAGCATTTCCGTACCTGGACCTTCCGTTGGCACGGTCTGGATTTGCCCCGCAAAGCGGTCCGGAATGTTGCGTCCCGAACTCACGATATTCGTGCGGATCACGCCGGGGCAGAGCACCGAGACGCCGATCCCGCGCGCCGCCAATTTTGGCCGCAGGTCTTCCGACAGCGCCACCACGCCAAACTTCGTCACGTCATAGGAGGGATTGGTCAACGCCACCATGCCGGCAATCGACGCAGTGGAGACGATCTGCCCGCCCTCGCCATGCCTCTCGATCAGCGGCCCGAAAATCTCGATGCCCCAGACGACCGAGAGCAGGTTCACGCCCAGCACCCAGTTCCAGCCGGCATCATTCCAGGTGCCGTAATCACCGCCTCCGCCCACGCCCGCATTGTTGACGAGGATATGCACCTTGCCAAAGCGCGCGATGGTCTCGTCGGCCGCGCGCTGCAGGTTATCCTTCAGCGACACGTCCGCCAGCACGCCTTCGACATCCGCGTTCGTCGCGCGCAGGTCCGCAACCGCCTTGTCCAGCGCGGCTTTCTCGATGTCGCACAGCATCACCTTTACGCCCG
>CALGEF010000048.1 GCA_937881755.1 uncultured Acidobacteriota bacterium | reverse complement strand
CGGCGAGGAGGGCGGCGACGATGCGCCGAAGCCCGGCCAGTCGCGCCCCCGCGCCCGCAACGAACGCTCGGCCCGTCCGGCCCAGACCCGGACGCCGATCTCCAAGCGCTACAAGATCCAGGAAGTGATCCGCCGCCGGCAGGTCATGCTGGTTCAGGTCGTGAAGGAAGAACGCGGCAACAAGGGCGCCGCCCTGACCACCTATCTCTCGCTTGCTGGACGCTACTCGGTCCTGATGCCCAACACGCCTCGCGGCGGCGGCATTTCGCGCAAGATCGTCAACTCAGCCGACCGAAAGCGCCTCAAGTCGATTGTCTCGGAGCTCGACATTCCGGAAGGCCAGGGCCTCATCGTCCGCACCGCCGGCGCCAAGCGCACCAAGGCCGAGATCAAGCGCGACTATGATTACCTCTCCAAACTTTGGGAACAGATCGTCGAGAAGACGCTGACCTCCGAAGCTCCCGCACTGATCAATGCCGAAGGCGGCCTCGTTCACCGCGCGATGCGCGACATGTTCGACAAGGAGATCGAGGAAGTCTGGGTCCAGGGTGACGAAGCCTACCGCGAGGCGAAAGACCTTGCGAAAATCATCATGCCCAGCCAGTCCCGCAAGGTTCAGCAATGGCGCGAGGATGATCCGCTCTACGTCGCCGAGGCCGTCGAAGGCCAGCTCGATTCGATCTACTCGCCGACCGTCCAGCTGAAGTCCGGCGGCTATCTGGTGATCAACCAGACCGAAGCTCTCGTCGCCATCGACGTGAACTCCGGCAAGTCGACCCGCGAGCGCAATATCGAGCAGACCGCCGTGCGCACCAACCTGGAAGCAGCCGAAGAGGCCTGCCGCCAGATGCGCCTGCGCGATCTCGCCGGCCTGATCGTGATCGACTTCATCGACATGGAGGAGAACAAGAACAACCGCGCCGTCGAAAAACGCCTGAAGGAATGCCTGAAGGTCGACCGCGCGCGCGTCCAGCATGGCCGCATCTCTCAGTTCGGCCTGATGGAAATCTCCCGCCAGCGCCGCCGCCAGGGCGTGCTCCAGGCAACTTCCGATCCCTGCCCGGCCTGTAACGGCACCGGACGGCGCCGCTCGATCCCGTCGGCCGCGCTGCAGCTGATCCGTGCCATCGAAGCGCGCGCCGCCATCGGCGCCCTCAAGGGCATCTCGGTGAAGGCGCCAACGGATGTCGCCCTCTACATCCTCAACAACAAGCGCGAGGCGCTGATCGAGATCGAACGGGTCGCCGGCTTTGCCGTGTCAATCCATTCCTCCGAAGACATGCTGCCGGGTGACTTCCAGCTCGACGCCGAGCGCGACCCGAACGCCAAGCCGAAGAAACGCTCCACCCCGCGCTCGCTGATGAAGCCGACCCCGGCATCGACCCGCGACGAGGATGATGAAGACGCCGAGGAAATCGACGACGCCGTCGACGCCGGGGATGAAGCAGAAGACGACGCCGCCGAACCGCGCGCCGAGAAGCCTGAAGGCACAGAAGGCGGAAATGGCGGACGCAAGCGCCGCCGCCGCCGCAGGGGTGGCAAAGGCCGCGAGGCCCGCGAAACGGGCCTCGAAGTTGTTGATGCCGGCGCACCGGTCGCGGCCGACGCGTCGCCGATTTCAGATGACGACGGCGATGATGAGGACGAAGACGGCGACGAGGGCAGTGCCCCCCCGCGCGCCGATGGAGAGGAAGGCCCGCGCAAGCGCCGCCGCCGTGGACGCCGGGGTGGCCGCCGCCGCCGCCGTGCAGGCGAAGGCCGCCCGGAAGGTTCGGAGATCGCAGCCATCGCCGATGGAGGGGCCTATCTCGACGGCCTCTCGGCCAGCGCCGAGGCCATGCTGTCGGACGAGGATGTCGTTGGTGACGGTGAGTTCGCCGCCGCTGAAGCCCCTGCCGAGGCCGGATTGATCGCCGGCGCGGAGCCGGACGCCATAGAAGCGCCCGCCCGCAAGCCCCGCCCCCCGCGCCGCAGCCGTGCGAAAGCCGCGCCGGTTGAGGCGGAAGCTGAAGTGCTTGCCGCCGAAGCCGAAGTCACGGCCGCCGAACCAGCGCCTGTTGTCGAGGCCGCCGCGCCCGAACCGGAACCCGTGATGGCTACCGCTGAAACACCGGCGCCCGCCCCTGCCCCGGAGCCCGCCCCGGAGCCCGCACCCGCGCCCCAACCGGAAGGCCCACGCAAGACCGGTTGGTGGAACCGCGGCAAGAAATAAGTCCGGGTTATCCGCACACAAGCAAAAAGGCCGGAGCAGAAATGCTCCGGCCTTTCCTGTTCTGATCTCAGCGGAGCTTACGCCGCCACTTTCGCTTTCGTCCCAGCCGGCGGGAAGCGATCGTAGAAACCTTCGCCCCTGGCGGCCATGTCGCGCAGCAGCTTGTTGGGGCGGAAGCGGTCACCGTACTTGTCGGCGAGACGATCAGCTTCGGCGACGAATTCCCTGATGCCCCAGATCAGGTCGACATAGGAACAGCAGCCGCCGGTGAAAGGGGCGAAGCCCCAGGCGAGGATCGAGCCGATATCGGCGTCGCGCGCATCGGTGATCACGCCCTCCTCGAAGCAGCGAGCCACTTCCACCGCCTGACGCACGAGGATGCGGTTCGTCAGCTCCTTCTTAAGCGCTGGCGGGCACTCGTCGATCTTCACTTCGATCTGGTCATTCAGGCCCGGCCAGAGTCGGTCACGCTTGCCCTGCTCGTTGTAATCGTAGAAGCCCTTGCCAGCCTTGCGACCAACGCGGCCTTTGTCTTCCACTATCCAGGCCATCATCTTGCCTAGCGGCGCTTCGTTATAGTCGAAGCCGGTGGCCTTCGCCGTTGCGCGGCCCACCTTCAGCGCCGTATCGAGACCCACCGAATCGGTCACTTCCAGCGCGCCCATCGGCATGCCGGCCTGACGGCCGACGTTTTCGATGATCGCCGGCTTGATTCCCTCCGAGAGCATCTCGAGGCCTTCCTGCGTGTACGTGCCGAAGCAGCGCGAGGTGTAGAAGCCGCGGCTGTCATTGACCACGATCGGCGTCTTGCGGATGGCCAGCACATAGTCGACCGCCTTCGCCAGCGTCGCCTCGCTCGTCTCCTTGCCATTGATGATCTCGACCAGCCCCATCCGCTCGACCGGCGAGAAGAAGTGGATGCCGATGAAATTTGCCGGACGCTTCGAAGCCTTGGCGAGGCCTGTGATCGGCAGCGTCGAGGTATTGGTCCCATACACGGCGTCGTCGCCGAGCACGGCTTCGGCCGCCTGGGTGATCTTCGCCTTAAGACCTTCATCCTCGAACACCGCCTCGACCACAAGGTCAGCGCCTTTCACGGCATTATAGTCCGTGGTCGGCGTAATGAGCGCGAGCAGGGCATCGCCCTTTTCCTTCGAGAGCTTGCCGCGCGAGACATCCTTCTCGACAAGGCGCACCGAGTATTGCTTGCCCTTGTCGGCCGCTTCCTGGGTCACGTCCACCAGCACGGTCGGGATGCCGGCCTTCGCCTGCACATAGGCAATGCCGGCGCCCATCAGGCCCGCGCCGATCACGGCCACCTTCTTGAACTCCGTCTGGGGATAACCGGCCGGGCGGTTTGCGCCTTTCGACAGGGCCTGCGTGGACAGGAACAGCGAGCGGATCATCGCTTTGGCTTCCGGGCGCTGCTGGGTGTTGATGAAGTAGCGCGTTTCGATGCGCAGGCCCGCATCGATCGGCACCTGAATGCCCTCATAGATGCAGGAGAGGATGTTTTTCTGGGCCGGGAAGTTCCCATAGGTTTTCGAGGCGAGCATCATGTTCGCCATTGTCGCCACCTGGCCGACGCCCGGCGACTTGTGCGGCACGCCGCCTGGAACCTTGTAGCCCTTCTCGTCCCATGGCGCCTTCGCCTTCGGATTGGCTTTCACCCAGGCTTTGGCGCGCGCAACCGTCTCCGAGGAGGGCGCAAGTTCGTTCACCACGCCCATCGATTTCGCCTGCTCGGCGGAAAAGCTTTCACCTTGCAGGATCAGCGGGAGCGCGGCCTGCACGCCGACAAGGCGCGGCAGGCGCTGGGTGCCGCCAGCACCAGGCAGCAGGCCTATCTTGGCTTCCGGCAGACCGAACTGCAGCTTCGGATTATCATTTGCCGCAACGCGGTAATGGCAGGCGAGCGCCACTTCGAGACCGCCGCCTAGGGCGAGGCCGTTCAGCGCCACCGCGACCGGCTTGCCGCAGGTCTCGAGCTTGCGCAGCGTGCCATTGAGCGAGAAGCCCGCGTCAAACTGTTCCTTCTTCAATTCGTCCACGGATTTCTTGGTCTTCTCGGCGCCGCCTGCGCGGTCGCCCATCTCGCCGAGGTCAGCGCCGGCACAGAAGCCGCTTGCCTTGCCGGACGAGAGCACGAGACCCTTGATGGCGTCATTGGTGGCAACTTCCCTGGTGATCGCGATGATGTCAGCGACGGCCTTGCCCGTCAGCGTGTTCATGCTGCGGCCCGGAACATCGAAGATAGCGTGGGCGATTCCATCGGCATCAATGTCAAACTTGAAAGTCTCGAGGTTCATTGTGTTACTCCATCTGTATCAGGATAAAGGCGTGGGGCGGGCAGAATCAGCGCGCCGCTCCGCATCCGCGAGAGGCTGAAGAACATTGATCTTCAGCCATATCTTCTGTGAAAAGCCGCCCGCGAGGGCTTCGATATCGTTGGCTGCATCGATCACGACGGCGTCGCTCATCTTCTGCATGTAAAGGGCCGCCAGCTTGCCGATGATGGCGAGCATCTCGGCGCAATAGTCGAGATAGGCCATAAGGTTCGACTCCGAGAGATCCCGGTTCGGCGAATGCGCTGTCGGCTCCCGGTAGTACGTCGTCGGATCCTTGCGCAGCTGGTGCATGTCGATCACATGCGCCAGTGCGCGCAGCTCGTGCAGCCGCGCCAGCACACGCGCCTGGCGCTGGCGGGTTTCGAGGTTCAGCACAAACCAGATAGCTGCCCCGGTGACGATCATGATGTTCAGGACCGAATCCAGACCCTGCACGCTCCCGATCTCCCGGGCGTCCATGCCGAACAGCTGGAGCACCTGCCAGACGCCCCAGCCCGCCGTCGCCAGCCCGGCCAGAACGATCAGCACCGAGACGATTTGCATCGGCCAGTTGCGGCTCGCGGCCTTCGCGGCATAGTCGGTGTGCTTTTCGCTCAGGTCTGCCAATGCGCGGCTGACCTGAGCGATGCCGTTGTTCGGAAATCGCTCAGCCACACGCAGCGCAAGTTCATGCGCCGTGCTTTTGATCTTTTCTGGCTCGAGCGCGCTGTAAGGCATGGCTGTACCTGCCGGACCCCGCCGCTAGACGCGTTCGATGATCGTGGCGGTGCCCATGCCGGCGCCGACGCACAGAGTCACGAGCGCCGTCTGCTTGCCGGTGCGCTCAAGCTCATCCACCATCGTACCAAGGATCATGCCGCCGGTGGCGCCGAGGGGATGGCCCATTGCGATCGCGCCGCCGTTTACGTTCATCTTCTCGTGCGGGATGTTCAGCATCTTCATCATCAGCATGACAACCGACGCGAAAGCTTCGTTGAGCTCGAACAGGTCGATGTCCTCGACCGTCATACCCGCCTTCTTCAGCACCTTCTGCGTCACATACGTCGGACCGGTCAGCATGATGCCGGGCTCGGAACCGATCGAAGCCATCGCACGAACGCGCGCACGTGGCTTCATGCCGGTGGCCTTGCCCATCGCTTCGGAGCCGAACAGCACGGCCGAAGCGCCGTCCACGATGCCCGACGAGTTGCCGGCATGGTGCACGTGATTGATCTTCTCGAGCTCCGGATAGCGCTGCTTGATGACTTCGTCGAAGCCCATCGCGCCCATGCCGGCGAAGGAAGGCTCAAGCGCCGCCAGCGTCTGCATGGTCGTGTCGGGGCGCATGAACTCATCATGCGCAAGGCGGATGCCGCCCATCTGGTCGCGCACCGGCACGACGGATTTCTTGAAGCGGCCCTCCTTCCAGGCCTGCGCCGCGCGGCGCTGGCTCTCGACGGCAAAGGCGTCCACGTCATCGCGGCTGAAGCCGTACTTGGTCGCGATCGTATCGGCTCCGATGCCTTGCGGGGTAAAATAGGATTTCAGCGCGATCTGCGGGTCAGTGGACCAGGCGCCGCCCGCTGCGCCCATCGGCACGCGGCTCATGCTCTCGACGCCGCCGCCGATGGCCATGTCGGCCTCGCCGGTCATCACTTTCGAGGCGGCCATGTTGCAGGCCTCAAGGCCGGACGCGCAGAACCGGTCTACCTGCACGCCGGCGGTCGTCTCGGCATAGTCGGCGTTCAGCACCGCGATGCGCGCAATGTCGCCGCCCTGCTCGCCGACCGGCGAGACGCAGCCGAACACCACATCGTCCACTCTGGAAGTGTCGAGATTGTTCCGGTCACGGATCGCCTGCAGAACCTGCGTGCCGAGGCTCAGCGCGGTGATCTCGTGCAGCGCGCCGCTGGACTTGCCTTTGCCGCGGGGCGTGCGGACGGCGTCATAAATATAGGCTTCGGGCATTTTAGAGCTCCTTTCGGGGGGTCAGGATGGGGTCGCCGGTGCTTTAACCGGGTTGAGGGTCAGGGAAGCGGTGGCGCGGGCGGCTTCCTTGCCGCGCGCGTCGAAAAGGTCGGCCTCGGCAAAAATCATTGCCCGGCCTGTATTGCGCAGGCGCGCGGCGACTTCGATGACGCCGACGCGGACGGGGCGCAGGAAATGCGTATGCAGATCAACGGTCGACGGAAATTTAGCGGTCCCGGCTCTGACGGTCGCGAGCATGCCAATCGCATCGTCCATCATCGCCACCAGGTATCCGCCCTGAATATAGCCTGCCGGGTTCGTAAAGTCTGCCCGCCCGTCGAACCGCACCCGGGTCGTCATGGCCTTTGCGTCGAGTTCAAGCAACTCAAATCCGAGTGACACCGAGCTGCGCGCCGGCACCGGGAAGACGTCACGCAGGAGATGGCGGTCAGGCATGACAGCCTACAACGTCCTCGCAATCAGCATCTTCATCACTTCGTTGGCGCCGCCATAAATGCGCTGCACGCGCGCATCGGCATACATCTGCGCGATCGGATACTCGTCCATGTAGCCGAAGCCGCCATGCAGCTGCAGGCACTCGTCGATGATCTTGCACTGCAGGTCCGAGACCCAGTATTTCGACATAGATGCCGTTGCGGCATCGAGCTTGTCCTGGAGCAGCAGTTCCGTGCAGTGATCCATGAATACCTTTGCGACCGTCGCCTCGGTCTTGGCTTCCGCCAACTTGAACTGCGTGTTCTGGAAATCCCAGATCGTGCCGCCGAAGGCCTTGCGGCTCTTCACATAGGCGACCGTTTCCCTGATCGCGCGCTCGATCATGCCGATGCCCTGCAGGCCGATGATATGCCGCTCCTGCGGCAGTTTCTGCATCAGCTGGATGAAGCCTTGCCCGGCTTCCTCGCCCAGCAAGGCCGAGGCGGGCACCTTCACGTCGTCAAAGAACAGCTCCGAGGTATCGGCCGCATGCTGGCCGACCTTGTCGAGATTGCGCCCGCGCCGGAAACCGCCCTCACCTTCCACTTCATCCGTCTCGACACAGACGATCGAGATGCCCTTGGCGCCCTTGGTCGGGTCGGTCTTCGCGCAGACGAGGATCAGGTTCGCCGTCTGGCCGTTGGAGATGAACGTCTTCGAGCCGTTGATGACATACCCGTTGCCATCCTTCTTCGCGGTCGTCCTGATGTTCTGCAGGTCAGAGCCTGCGCCCGGCTCTGTCATCGCGATGGCGGTGACGAGCTCGCCCGAGCAGATCTTCGGCAGCCAGCGGCGCTTCTGTTCCTCGGTGCCATAGGCGGTGATGTAGGGGGCGATGATCGCATTGTGCAGCGTAATGCCGAACCCGTCTACACCCTTCCATTGCTGCTGCTCGATGATGATCGCCTCGTGGCGGAAATCCCCGCCCGCGCCGCCATACTCTTCCGGCACCGACGCGCCGAGCAGCCCCATCTCGCCCGCCTTCCTCCAGATATCGCGCGGCACGACCCCCGCCTTGCGCCAGGACTGGACGTGCGGCACGCATTCCTTCTCGAAGAACTGGCCGACGGCGTCGGCGAAAATATCGAGTTCCTCATTCTGCCGCCAGGCAGCTTTCGGGACGTTCAGCGGGCTCTCGTGCATCAGGCTTACTCCGGTCTAACAGCGGCGCAGCTTGCCGCTTACGTTCACGTCAGGATGTAGTCGCTGCGGTCCGGTTTCGCCATCCATACCGCAGCGTCAGGATTATATCAGAACTGCGCCTGCGTGACCGCCATCATCGCGCCCGCGCCGGTTTTAACCTTAGCAAGGTGCGCCGCTGCGTCCGGCAGCATCCGCTCGACGAAGTACCGGCCCGTGGCGAGCTTCGCCGCATAGAACGGGTCCTTGGTATAGGCCTTCTCGATCGAGAGCTTCGCCATCCGCGCCCACAAATAAGCAAGCGCCGTGAGGCCCATCAGGTGCAGGTAGTCATGGCTCGAGGCGCCGGCATTGTTGAAGTCGCTCATGCCGTTCTGCATCAGCCACATCGTGCCGTCCTGCAGCTGCGCGCGCGCTGTCTTAAGGCCCTCGAGGTAGAGCTCCATGCCGGGCGTCGATTCCGCAGAAGCCACGAACGCGTCGATCTCTGCGAAGAAGCTGAACACCGCCCGCCCGCCATTCGCGCCGAGCTTGCGCCCGACCAGGTCCAGCGCCTGAACGCCGTTGGTGCCTTCATAGATCAGCGTGATGCGGCAATCGCGAACGACCTGCTCAAGGCCCCACTCGCGCGTGAAGCCCGAGCCGCCATGCACCTGCAGACCCAGGTTCGCGCTCTCATATCCCTTGTGGGTCAGATAGGCTTTCACCACCGGCGTCAGCAGCGCCATGTAGTCGCCCGCTTTCTCGCGCACTTTTTCGTCCGGTGACTTGTGTTCGAGATCCCCCTGGAACGCGGCCCAATAAGTGAAGGCACGCGCGCCTTCTATGAAGGCTTTCTGCTCCAGCAGCATCCGGCGCACGTCCGGATGCACGATGATCGGGTCAGCCGGCTTGTCCGGCGCCTGCGTCCCGTTCAGCGAACGGCCCTGCACGCGGTCCTTCGCGAAATCAAGCGCGTTCTGGTAGGCGATCTCGGCCTGCGACAGGCCCTGAAGGCCAACGCCGAGGCGCGCCTCGTTCATCATCACGAACATGGTGCGCATGCCCTTGTGCTCGTCGCCGACCAGCCAGCCGGTCGCGCCGTCATAGTTCATCACGCAGGTCGCGTTGCCGTGGATGCCCATCTTTTCTTCGAGACCGCCGCAGCTGGCCGCATTGCGCGCGCCGAGCGTGCCGTCTTCATTGACCAGGAATTTCGGTACCACGAAGAGCGAGACGCCTTTGATGCCTTCCGGCGCACCCTCGATGCGGGCGAGCACAAGGTGTATGATGTTTTCGGTCAGGTCCTGCTCGCCGCCCGAGATCCAGATCTTCTGGCCGGTGATCTTGTAGCTGCCATCGCCGTTGGGCACGGCCCTTGTCTTCATCAGGCCGAGATCGGTGCCGCAATGCGGCTCGGTCAGGTTCATCGTCCCGGCCCATTCGGCCGAGGCCATTTTCGGCCCGTACTTCTTTTTGAGCGCCTCCGAGCCGCCCGCCATCAGCGCCTGATAAGCGCCGTGCGTCAGCCCCGGGTACATCCCGAACGCCATGTTCGAGGACGAGACCATTTCGGTCCAGGCGATGTTTACGGCATGCGGGAGGCCTTGCCCGCCCATTTCAGGGTGCGCCGAGAGCAGCGGCCAGCCATTCTCGACCAGCTGCCTGTAAGCATCCGGGAACCCGTCTGGTGTTTTCACGCTTGCATCCGCGCTGCGCTTGCAGCCTTGCCGGTCGCCGACGGCGTTCAGCGGAAACAGCACGTTCTTGGCGAACTTTGCGCCCTCCTCCAGGATCTGGTCGATCGTCTCGGGGGTCGCGTCGGCAAAGCCCGGAAGGTTCGAATAGTTGTGGAGTTGCAGGACTTCGTGCAGCACGAACCGCATGTCTCGGACGGGGGCGTCATAACGGGGCATCGGAGAAGGTCCTCTCAAACAGGAAGTTTGCGGCCTTGAATGGCCAAGCGCGTTGGAAAAGTCATTCCAACACGCTCAACTATCTACATTTTGATCGGTAGCGGGCCCTCAGACTTCGTCGAGCTGCTTGCGGGCAACCTGCTCATAGGCATGCGCCTGGCGCTTGGTCTCTTCGGACGGGCCGTTGTTGGCGACGAGGTCCTCGAGCCATTCGATCCCTTTATGGAGTTCGTGCAGCGCGGTTTCGATATCGCCGCGCTGGACTTCCAGCTCGGCGGCCTGCTTGCGGAATTTCTCCAGCATCATCCTGGTCTGGGCCCGCTTGCCATCGTTCAGGGCATAGAGGTCAAGGATTTCGCGGATATCCGCCAGCGGCAGGCCGAGGCGCTTGAGGCGCACGATGATCGTCAGCCGGGCGCGGTCCCGGTTGGAATAGAGACGCATCATGCCGTCGCGGGCAGGATGCAGCATGTCTTTGTCTTCGTAGAACCGCAATGCGCGGGGCGTCACCCCGAATTCCCGGGCAAGCTCGGAAATCGTGTAAGTACGGGAATCGGCGGCAGAAATGGACGAAATGGTACGATGTTGCATGACGTGGCTCCTCCGTTTGTGTCTGCAGTCTCTTTTTATGGGCGTATTTTAAGCGTTGCCTTACGCGAACGTCAACGTAAATTTCCGCTTACGCGAACGGAAGGCGCAGTCCTCGCGTCCTGCTTACGGGAAACTCGCACAGAATCTTACCTTTAACGCAGTCTTAACGGACGCTCGTCATTTCTGTGAGGGTGTAAACAATTGCGCCGTTCTCCTTAACCTTGAAGGAGCGGCACCGGCGTTAGGAGCGGCAGATGAGCCAGACCGGATGGAGCAGGTTCAGTACTGACCAGAGGGCCCGCGACTCTGCACGCGAAGCGGCCCTCGCGGAAGGCATCACGCTGGGCGAGTATCTCAACCGACTGCTGACGATGGTCGAGGAGCCCCAGCCGGGTGAGACCTCCCGCTCGTATACACGCCGCACCGGAGCGCCTCCGATGCCTGCGGCGCCGGTGCAGGATTCTGCTTCCACGCTCGACCGCCTCACCCGCCGGATTGAAGCGACTGAGGCGCGCTCGACCCTCGCGATCAACAATATCGACAATGTGGTCAACGGCCTCGCCGCGCGTTTGCAGACGACGGACCAGACCACCGTCGCGATCGCCAACCATATCGAAGGCCTGATCGACGAACTGCGCGTCACCCATGAGACGTTGCAATCGAAAGTCCGCCGGCTCGAACACGACGACCATGGCCAGCACAATGTCGAAGCGCTGCGCGCCCTCGAAGGCGCGCTGGGAAAGCTCGCGACCCATGTCTACGAGGAAGGCGAACTCACCCAGAACGAAACCGTCGCCATCAAGGGCCGGATCGAATCAGGCTTCGCCGATCTGACCGACCGCGTCGGCGAAGCGGTTTGCAGCGCTCACATGCCTG
>CALGEF010000047.1 GCA_937881755.1 uncultured Acidobacteriota bacterium | reverse complement strand
CGCCATGCTCGCCGATGAAGTCGGCAAGCTCGCACACGGCTTCGAAGGACGCGTATTCTGAGAGGTACGCGCCGCCGAAGCCTTCATAATCGTGGATCGCGTGCTCTTCCGATCCCGGCTCAGGCGATGCAGCCAGCATCGCTGAAACCTCGCGCCGGATCTCGTCCGGTGTGGTGGCATCGATCCAGCGCCCGTGCAGGCAGCCATTATTGTAGGCTGCAAGGCAGGCAACGTAGATGCGCGGCTGATCGGGCAGGACAGGCGCGGCGCCTGCGGTGCGGGCTGGGGTGGTGTGTTGGTCAGTCATGTCTCATCTCCTTCAGCGCCGCGTTTCTTTCCCGGTCGGGTGGGCGGCGAGGAGGTGCTCAGCCAGGGCGCTGAAGGCGCGGCGCAACCGGGCCAAGTCCCAGACCTGTCCGCGCCTGCCGGCGCCCCGGACCTGCCCGGTTGCGGCGCGACTGCGCTCTGGCAGAAGCACCGTCCGCCCACCTGACTGGGAAGGATTATGGAGGCGGGAGGCGTGCTGGATGACCGGGAGAGCTTGCGCCGGCTGGCCTGGAACTTGCTTGACCCGGAGAAACGCGGGCCTGGAGCTTCAACATGTGTTGTCCGGAAACTGGCTGTTACAGCCAGCGCATCAGGAAACTGTCTGCGCCGGAACTGATTCGTGCCGGCAGGCTGCCTCCAGCCAACATTGAGGGCGTGACCCTCGAGCCTGCGTGCGTCTGTGAAGACTGCAACGCGGTCTTCATGGAAGGATACCATGAAGGGCTGCCGCTCGTCGTCCGGCTCGGCCGCCTGGCGCCCGCAGCTGCCTGGACGTCGTTTCCGCCGGACTGATCAGTGGCCGCTGCCCTGCCCCGCGTCCAGGGATACCGGCCGGGCTTGTCCTTGCCCGGCTGAAACAGCGAAGTCGAAATCAGGCCATCAGGAACGCCATGCCGGGCACCAGATTTTGCCTGCACGCTAAAGCCTCAAATTCAAAATTGCGGACCGCGGCGGCACACTCCTGGAAGGTTTCGTGGATGGCAG
>CALGEF010000046.1 GCA_937881755.1 uncultured Acidobacteriota bacterium | reverse complement strand
CACCAACGAGCAGCAGCGCGAGTACGCCGAGGACAATTTTCAGTGTCCGCATCTGGGCCTCCTACTCCGGTCTGAGACTTGCTGTTTGCTTGTTCCGAACGCTGTCCAGACCGCGAACCTCAATGGCTTCGGCAGAGAATGGTTCAGATAAAGTGCGGACCCAATCAATAATTGGGACTAATCCCAAATATGGGAAACTTGTCAACTCTCGTAGTTTCGAACACAAACCATGATCTGAGGCAAAAGCTTGCGGTTTGGGCGGGTGACTGCGTAGCGAGTATCCCAGACCCTTGCGCAATTAGAGTTGCGCAGCGAAATCCGCGCTGTTGCGCCACGGCACCAGATCGCCGGCATCAACGGCGGTATTTTCCGCAACGTTCCTGTAACTCCATGAACTAAATAGGTAATACAGCCTCTTTCATCATCGAGTGGGAATAGGAATATTTTCCGAATTTGTTTGCTGCAGACGCCGATCAGGCGGGTAAGCTGTTTTCCATTCTGTTCCGGAGATCCCGGCTTGATCGTTGGTGGCGCCCCATGGCGGGAGGGCCGCGATACCCGCAACTGCGCGCTGCCGTCGAACGCCCTTTGAATACCTTGCGGCGGCCCCAAGGGACAGAAACGGAAAATCGGCGTTCGCGTCTTTTGTGTTGCCCGGAATGCGGTCACAATGTAAGAAACTGTTGGTATATACCGCCAACTACCGACAATTCCTTACATGCGCCAGAACCGCCCAACCACCCAGCAAGAGCTCGCCTTTTGCCTGCTTCAGCAGCACGGCATCATGCGCCAGTCCGATCTGCAGCGCCGCGGAGTCAATCCGGGTACGCTTGCGCGACTGGTCGATGCGGGTCTGCTCCATCGGCCATCGCGCGGCCTGTACGAGCTGGCAAATGCCGAGATCGACGCTGCACACGCACTCGCAGAAGTCGCCAGACGCGTTCCAAAAGGCGTGATCTGCCTGATATCGGCGCTCCAGTATCACGAAATGACACTCCAGCTCCCCCGAAATGTCTGGGTAGCGATCGGCCAGAAAGTTCGCGCCCCGGCGGTCGGCTATCCACCAATCCGGGTAGCGCGCTTTAGCGATCAGGCACTCGCCCTTGGTGCCAGAACCTATCGGATCGATTCCGTCCCGGTGCGGATCTTCGATCCGGCAAAATCCATCGTTGACTGTTTCCGATTCCGGACAACCGTTGGCCTTGATGTTGCGCTCGAAGCGCTTCGAATGGGCTGGCGCGCCCGCAAGGTCAAGCCGGACGACATCGCCCGTTACGCGAAAGCGCTGCGCATATGGACCGTCGTGCGGCCCTATCTTGAAAGCGTGGTCGCCGATGAGGGATGAAGGACCCAACCTCCCCGCATCGGTGCTCGCGCGCCTGCGCAATGCCGCGCGAGCGATGAACACCGACTATCAGCCGATCCTGCGCCGTTATGCGATTGAAAGACTGCTGCACCGGCTAAGCCGCTCGGCGCACAGCGACCAGTACATCCTCAAAGGCGCCATGCTCTTTACCGCATGGCTCAAAGATCCATTCCGTCCGACACAGGACCTCGACCTGCTCGGCGCCGGCGACCCGGATATTGAACGGGTCACCGGCGACATTCGAGACATCGCACGAACGGCGCCGGACGAAGCCGACGGCCTGATATTTGACGCTGACGGACTAAGCGCCGCGCCAATCCGCGAAGAGCAGAGCTATGGCGGCGTCAGGATCAAAACCGTCGCCCTGCTCGCCAGGGCGCGCATACCTGTCCAGATCGATATCGGCTTTGGCGACGCGATTACGCCCGGCGTCCAGAACCTCGTATTTCCATCACTACTCTCATCCGTGGGCGTGCCGCTGAAAGCCTATCCCCGGGAAACGGTGGTCGCGGAAAAGCTGGAGGCGATCGTATCCTTGGGAATCGCAAACAGCCGGATGAAGGATTTCTATGACCTGCTGGCTCTGTCGCGCTTTTTCGGCTTCGACGGCCAAACGCTTGTCCAGGCGATCACTGCAACATTCACCCGGCGAATGACTGCGGTCCCGGCAACGGCGCCGGAGGGCTTGAGCGCGACGTTCGCCGCAGACCCGCAAAAACAACGGCAGTGGGAAGCGTTCGTCGGCCGCGAATCGCTGCTGGTCGAGCCGCTGAATCTCTCCGATACGCTGGACACGATTGCAGATTTTGCGCTTCCGCCGCTTAAGGCTGCGGCAATGCGCGCCCCGTTCATCAGTACATGGGCGGCAGGCGGTCCCTGGCGTTCCTGACGCTGCGAGCGAGCGCATCTTCCTTCAGGCATCGCGCGTCTGTGTTTCCACCGTCTCCGCCCCGGCGGAGAGCCGCGCCGCGGCTCTCCGAGAGGAATGCTAGGCTTTGGCTGAGTGGACCCGGCCTGTTAGACGGCGTTGTTGGCAGGGGCCGCAATCGAATTGATCTCCGCTTCCAGCGCGGCAATCGTTTCGACAATACCGTCGAATGGCTCGGGCGTATCGAACAGCATTTCAGCCATTTGTGGGTAGTCAGACCGAAGCACGCCTTTAAGGCCAGGCCCAGGAGCGAGTCTGAGCCTCGGCGGCCGCGCGGTTTCATAACCGGCCCATGCCGCACGGAAGAAGGCGGATTTGTGGAGGGCTAAAGTTTCCAGGAGCTTCAGGTCGCGCAGGGCCTTGGGCTGTGTTCCGGACCGGGCGATTTGCGCGAGGTCGTAATAGCGACGTGACATACTCTCACCGAGCGGTCCGGCCGCATCCCGGTGCGCGAACATGTGAAGGATGGTCGCCTTTTCCTGAAAGGTCTGTGCTGCCGACAAAGTCTTCACCGATACGCGTGGTTCTGTGAGCAGGTCGGGATATTGTTCGTGCACAAAGGGATGGATATCCCGCTGGTCTGCCGGCAAGTGATCTGAGCGTGCGCCGAATTCGGGGCGAACGGACGAGCGCACATAGGGCAGGGCGGCCCTCTCCGGCAGGCTTGCGGGATAGGTGAAGATCAGCTTTTGCGGATCATCATCTGATGTTTCCAGATAGACCGGTTCGCCGAGTGCTTCGCTCATCGCTTCAGATAGGGCTGCTTTGAATGGACCGTTGATCGCTTCAATCGCGCGTTGTTCGAGCTCATCGAGCAGCGCCTTTCGCGCCTTCTTGCTCATCGCGGATGCCGGGTCGCGATCACCGGTGGAGCCGAGATCATGGCGGTCGAGGTTAAGATCAATGTCTTCGGAGAAGCGACCGATCACGCCATAGGCTTTCGAGAGAGGCGTGCCGCCTTTGAAGATCAGGCCGGGTATCCTGTCGCCAAGTGAGAAAGCGCGCCTGATCGTCCAGCAGACCCAGAAGTCTTTCTAGATGATGGCAGGCTGCACGCCCATCCGCGCAGCCGTCTCCTGGAAAGACCTCCGCGCGGATTTCTGCGATGTCGCGCGCGAAACCAAGCACCGTCAGACTGCCGCAATCTGATGGACAACCGGGCGCATCAAGGGCGCGTGAGAGTTTTTGTGATTAGCGGTGCTGCGCCTGAAAACGGGTGTCGAACACGCAGGGACATCCGCCAGGCTTCGCGGCCAGG
>CALGEF010000045.1 GCA_937881755.1 uncultured Acidobacteriota bacterium | reverse complement strand
ATGCTGCAAGCCGGGTCAGGGCCTGTAGCAGGTTCACACCCACCGAGAAGTTGCCCGCCTTGACGATCGCGAACCGGTCCGACGCCGCCTGGATGAGGATTTCCTGGTCCGCCTCGAAGCCCGTCGTGCCGATCACCACCGCCCGCACGGAGGTGCCCCGCAGCGCGCCCAGCGCGGCGAGGGTCGCTTCAGGCCGGGTAAAATCGATCCAGACGTCCGCCCCGGCGGCGGCCTCGGCCACATCCGGTGACGGCCAGTGACCCAGCGCCCGGCGCCCGGCGAGCACACCGATATCCTCATCGAACACGCCCGCCGCCGCGACCTCGCTGCCACCCGTGAGCGCATGGCCCCGGTCGATCGCCATCGCCGCAAGCTGCCGCCCCATCCGGCCTGCGACACCGGCAACCGCCATTTTCAGCTGTGTCATAGGCGTGTTCCCCGCTCGCGGCGTTCCCTGAGTTCATCCGAAAAGGCGCTGGCAAACACGCCCGCCGGCAGCGCCACCACGCCGATTCCCGCAATCGCTATGATCGCCGCAAAGAATCGCCCGGCCGGTGTCACCGGATACACATCTCCATAGCCCACAGTGGTCAGCGTGGCGACCGCCCACCAGATGGCGCGCGGAATGGAGGCAAACGTCTCCTGCTGCTCGCCGCCGACACCCTCGACGAAATAGAGGAGCACCGCCGCGACATAGACCAGCGCCAGCGCCACCGCGAGGCTGGTGAGGAGCTGCGAACTTGACCGCCGAAGCGCCGCGCCCAGCGCATCGAAGGCCGGAACGAAACGCGCAATCTTGATCAGCCGCGCCAGACGCAGCACGCGCAGGACCAGCAGCGACCCGCCGCCCCCCATCGCCACCACGATCAGCTCCGGCCCGAAGGCAAGAAAGTCCGCAATCGGATAAAACCGCGTCACGTATCTGAGCCGGCCGCCAAAGCCCCGGTATTGCGGATCGACGCCCGCCACCCAGACCCGCCCGATATACTCGAGCGTGAAGATCACGAGCACCGAGATGTTGAACAGGTTGAACGCCAGCATCCAGCTCGGATCGGTGTTCAGCACCGGCTCCGTCTCCAGCGCGAGGAACAGGAAGGAAGCTAACACCACGCCGACGATGAACAGGTTCAGCTTCGAAATGCCGGACGCCCGCGCCTCCGGCACCAGCTGCTGGTAGAGCGACTGCTTCAATCCCATACGGCCCCCTTTTCGGCGCCCGCGCGCTATCCGCGCAGTACCCCGCCCGTCCCTTTTGCCACGGCAGCGATGATCCGGTCCATGATCGCCTGGATCTGGTCGTCCTTCAGCACCTCGCGCGGCTGGATCGTCACCTCGAACGCCACCGACTTCTTGCCCTCGGGAACGCCCTGCCCCTGGTAGACGTCGAACACGTCCACCTTCGACACCAGCAGTTTCTCGGCGCCCTGAGCATGCCTGACGAGTTCGCCCGCCGCGACCGCCGCATCCACCAGGAAGGCGAGGTCGCGCCGGATCGGCGTCAGGTCGGCGCGCTCCAGCACAGGCTTGGTCTTGGTCGACTTCGCCTTCATCACCGGCAACGCATTGACGTTCAGCTCGAACGCATAGACCGGACCATCGACATCCAGCGCCTTCAGTGCGCCCGGATGCAGCGCGCCGAAATTGGCCACCGTCATCTTCGGGCCGAGCTTGAGGCTCGCCGACTGGCCGGGGTGCCAGTGCGGCTGCGTCGCCGCGCCGATCTGGAACTTCTCACCCGGTTGGCCGAGCGCGGCGAGCAGCGCGAACAAATCCGCCTTTGCGGCGAACGCGTCATAGGGCTGCACGCCGCCTTTCCAGTGGCGCTGCGCCGAAGGCTGCACGAGACCGGCAATCACCGTACGCTGATCTTTGGGGCCATCGCCCAGATAGATCGGCCCGGCCTCGAACAGCCGGATGCTGCGCTCGCCCCGGTTGGCAGCGCGCTGCGCGGCCTGCGCGAGGTTTGCGAGCGCCGTGGGGCGCATGTAGTTGAGTTCGCTGGCGACCGGGTTCGCCACCGTCAGCGCCTCGTCGATCCTGCCGAAGAGGCCGGCATGTTCCTTCGCCATGAAGCTCCAGGTCACCGCCTCGAGGAAGCCGCGTGCGGCCATCGCCCGGCGGGCTATCGCGACGCGCGTCTGACGCGTGTAGGCTACGCCCTGCTTCATACCCGCAGACATCGGCAGCGAGGTCGTCGGCAGCTGGTCATAGCCCACCAGCCGGGCGATCTCCTCGACAATGTCCGCCGACCGGTCAATGTCGAACCGGTGCGAAGGCGGCATCAGGTACCAGGCATCGCCGGCGTCCTCGATGTCGAACTCAAGATCCTTCAGGATGCGCTTCGTCTCGGCCGGCTTCACGGTCAGGCCGGTCAGGCGTTCGATATCGCCGCGGTAGAAGGTCACCTTCTGCGTGCGCGCCGAGATGGAGCCTGCAATCCGAGCCTTGGTCGCTGCGCCGCCGCCATACTCAAGGATCAGCGCGAGGGCGAGATTCAGTCCGTCCACGCAGCTTTGCGGATCCACGCCGCGCTCGAACCGGTAGCGGGCATCCGAATGGATGCCGGTCACGCGGCCCGTGCGCGCGGTGCGCAGCGGATCGAACCAGGCGCTCTCGATGAATACATCGGTCGTCTCGGCGGAGACCGCCGTCGACATCCCGCCCATGATGCCGCCGAGGCCGATGACGCCGGAGGCATCGGCGATGACACACATTTCTTCCGTGACCGGATAGGTCTTGCCGTCAAGCGCTTCAAGCTTTTCACCGGGCCTACCGAACCGCGCCACCACGGCGCCGGAGAGTTTCGCTGCGTCATAGACGTGCAACGGGCGCGCGCGGTCTAGCGAAACATAGTTAGTGATGTCGACCAGCAGAGAGCGCGGCTGCAGGCCGGCCGCCTTAAGGCGCGCCTGCATCCAGTCCGGCGACGGACCATTGGTGACGCCGCGCACCAGAGCGCCGGCAAACATCGGGCAGGCGTCAGGCGCTTCGAGCTTGATCTCGACCGGGCAATCGCCGTTGCCAGGTACTTTCTTCGCGTCATTTCGCAGGAAGCGGCCCGCGCCAGCCGCAGCGAGATCGCGCGCAATACCCTGCACACCCAGCCAGTCCGGGCGGTTCGGCGTCACTTCGAAATCTATCACGGCATCGCTCGCGCCGAGCGCTTCGGCCGCGGGCGTGCCGACCGTGTAATCGACGCGGAGATCGATGATGCCGTCATGGTCATCACCGGTTTCCAGCTCGCGCGAGGAACACATCATGCCATGGCTCTCGACGCCGCGGATGGCGCGCGGTTTCTTATCGAGCGCCATGTTGAGCCCCGGAATCCAGGTTCCGAGCGGCGCATAGATCGCCGTCATCCCGGCGCGCGCGTTCGGCGCGCCGCAGACGATCTGCTTGATCCCGTCGATCGTCTCGACCTTGCAGACGCGCAGCTTGTCCGCCTGCGGATGAGGCTCGGCTTCCAGCACCTTGCAGACCGTGAACGGCGCCAGCGCTTTCTTCGGGTCCGTAACGTGCTCGACCTCGAGACCGGCCTTGCCCATGAATCCGAGGATTTCATCGAGCGAGGCCTTGGTGACGAGATGATCAGTCAGCCAGGAGAGAGTGAATTTCATGCAACTGCTCCAAGAGCTGTATAGCCTGCGGCATGCGCTTGCGCGCGTTCCGCCTGAACGTGTTTGTTGGCGTGCGCCGCAAATGCAGCGTCCAGCGTATCCACCAGACGGAAGGTCTCGAAGATCACCGGCATGGCCGGCGCATAGGCGCCCTCACGCGTGAAGTAATCCGTGTGCGTATTGAGCCAGTAAGAATGGCTGAGATCGCCTTCGCCCTCCAGGGCCGCCAGCGCGGGGGTGACTTCGGCAAGGGGAAGGACCACCAGCGTCAGCGTCTCGATGACCGCCACCGGCACGCCGCCGCCAGACAGCACAACCTGCTGCTCGCCGACACATGTCTCAAGCACTTCGGAGGCCGGCGAACAGGTCGCTGTCTTCACACCGGCAATCACCAGAGCGGCCAGCCGGTCGGCCAGCTCCGGACTGTTACCGAACCGGAATTGTTTCAGCGTGCGCCAATCGGCCGGGGTTGTCATGACAACCCTCCGCTTACGGACGGCGTAAGCCAGGGCGAGAAGCCGTAATGGCGCGTCCATTGAGGGTCCGCCTCGAAATACGGACGCAGGTCCGGCATGCCGTACTTCAGCATGGCGAGACGGTCGACGCCCATGCCGAAGGCGAAGCCCTGGTGGACAGCCGGATCAAGCCCGCAATTGCGCAGCACATTGGGGTGGACCATGCCGCAGCCGAGAACTTCCAGCCAGTCGGTACCCTTGCCGACTTCGACAACGCCGCCGGAGCGCAGGCATTGCACGTCCATCTCGGCCGAAGGCTCCGTGAACGGAAAGAAATGCGGACGGAACCGGGCGACGACATTGTCGACCTCGAAGAAGGCTTTGACGAAATCGACAAGGCAGCCCTTCAGGTGGCCCATGTGGATACCTTCCTCGATGACGAGGCCTTCCACCTGGTGGAACATCGGCGTGTGGGTCGCGTCCCAGTCATTGCGGAACACGCGGCCCGGCACGAGGATGCGGATCGGGGGCTTCTCGCTCATCATGGTGCGCACCTGCACCGGGCTCGTATGGGTACGGAGAACTTTCGGCAGCGCGTTATCGCCCGGCTTCAGGAAGAAGGTGTCATGCGTTTCGCGCGCCGGATGGCCTTCCGGGAAGTTGAGCGCCGTGAAATTGTGCCAGTCGTCCTCGATATCCGGGCCCTCGGCGACGCGGAATCCCATATCGCCGAAGATCGCCGCGATCTCCTCGAACACCTGCATCACCGGATGCAGCGCCCCTTCTCCGGCCAGCGGGGCGGCAGGCAACGTGAGGTCCACGGTCTCGCGCTTGAGCTGAGCCTCGAGCGCAACGGCCTCCAGCGCGCCCTTGCGCGCCCGCACGGCGTCTTCGATCCGCACCTTCAGCGCGTTGAGCGCCGGGCCCTTTTCCCTGCGCTCTTCGGGGGCCATGGCGCCGAGCGTGCCCATCAGGCCGGAGACGCGGCCTTTCTTGCCGAGTTCGGCGACGCGTACCGCGTCCAGCGCGTCAAGGCTGGCGGCGGCCTGAACGGCGGCCAGCGCTTCCTGCTCGATGGATGTAATGTCGGACAAGTGCAGACCCTTCCGGAAAACCAGCGCGCTGTTTAGCGGCCTCTTGTGCCCGCGCCAACCCGCCAGAATCGCGGGTCACTCCAGCTCGTAATGGCGCAAGGCGGCAAAGAAAGTCTCAAAGTCCTTCCACCAGGTAATGGCGTCGCGGTTTCCGTTGACATCATAGCGGTCGAAATCTGTATAGCCGACCCGCGGGGCGCCTGGCTGGTTATAGTCGAGAAACAGGGTTTGACGGTACCACTGGGCCAGCACGATCATCGCCTTCGCGCCGTCCGGGAACTGAGCTGCATCCTCGGGGGTGGCCGGATCGGCATAGTCGGTGACGGTGTCCCACACCGTGCGCAGGCTCTCGGCCGGCACAAGGTCGTTATAGCCGCCGAAGGGCAGGATCACCTGGTGGTACCGGGTCGGTGCGGTGTGATCGGGCAGCGGAATGCAGAGGCCCGCCACCGAGCCGCCATTCTGCTGGCGGTAGAGCGCAATCAGCAGGTCCGGCAGCGCCCGGCCGAGGCGCGCTTCGGCCCGGGTGATGTCGTCCTCGCTGAGGCCTTCAGTGAGCGCCGAACAGGCATCCGCCCAGGCCGCCGCCTCATGCTCCGTGGCCGACACGGTGTCCGCGGGCGCGGTGAAGAAGGATTGCAGGGTGACCGGTTCTGGCAGAAGCCGGATGCCGTCCCGGGCGCTCTGCCCGGGTGGCACGTCCTTGCCGCTCATGCAGGCTGGAAAGCAGGTCGAGGGCCTCCCTTCGATCCGGTCGGCATAGACGCCGAGGATCGAGGCGACCGCGCCGATGGCGAGTGGCCAGATCGCATCGCCCGGCGCGAACGGCGCCGCGCCCGCTGCGCCGCTGACGAGCGCGTGGAGGCCGAAGCCGGCCAGATAAAGGACTAAGACGCAGATCAGCTGCACCGCAAAGTCGGCCGGAAGCTTCAGCCAGTACCGTTTCAGCTTGCCGGAATTGCGCGCCACCCGCCACAGGCGCAGCTGGCCGAACAGGTAAGCGGCGGTGAGCCCGGCCCCCAGAAACGGCAGGATCCAGGGCGAGCGTTTCAGGAAGCCAGCCGCAAGCACGAACACGACCAGGCTGAAGCCCAGGCCGATCCGCAATGCTCCGCTCAGCTTCGATGCGCCCATGAAAAAACCTCCCGTGACCCGAGGGTCATCGGGAGGCTTATTTCAGTCGCCGGCGCAGGGCCAGACGGCGCCATCAGATTACGCGCGCGCCGCTTTCTTGCGGGCGTTGCGGGCCTTCTTGGTGTTGCCAAAAATGCCGATATTGGCGCGCTTGCTCAGGTTGGCGGTCCACTTGGAATTGCGGCGCTTAACGCGCGGCTTCTTGCTCGGGTGGAGAACGCTGCTGGGGGACTTGCTCATCTGTCGATTTCCTTAAGCGAGGGCAGATTTGGCTTGGGCGACAAGCGCGCCGAAAGCCTCGGGCTCACGCACAGCCAGGTCGGCCATGACCTTCCGGTCAACTTCAATGCCGGCCTTGGTCAAGCCATTGATAAAGCTGGAATATGTGAGCTCCTCGTCGTGGATGCGCACGGCTGCGTTGATGCGCTGGATCCAGAGCGAGCGGAACTGGCGCTTTTTGACCTTGCGGCCAACGTAGGCGTATTCGCCAGCTTTCCAGACTGCGGCGACGGCGTTCGAAAACGTATTCTTGCGGCGGTTGCGGAAGCCCTTGGCCTGCTTGAGAATCTTCTTGTGGCGAGCGTGGGCGGGTACTTTGGCGCGGGAACGGGGCATGGGTGCCTCCTGTCAATTCGTGTTCAAGATCAATGGATTAGAAGTTACAGGCCGTATGGCAGGTACTTCTTGACGCGGGCTTCGTCCGCCTTGGCACCGACGGACGTGCCGCGGTTCTGACGGATATATTTCGAGTTGTGGCTGATCAGACGGTGGCGTTTGCCGGCCACACCATGCTTCAGCTTGCCTGTCGCGGTGATCTTGAACCGCTTTGCAGCGGCCTTCTTGGTCTTCATCTTCGGCATGTTTTTCTCCTCAAACTGTAGAGCTCACACCAGATCTGGCGGCCCAAAATGCGCGTCCTGGGGGCAATGCCGTCGCCCCGGAGTCCGGCAAGAGGCGGCTTATGACGGAGGCGCGCGGAGGAATCAAGGGGGCGCGGGCGAACCAGCCCGCCAGTTCCCCCCGGCGCCCGGCGCGGCCCCGCGCGGCAACGTCCATAAACCGTCCAGAAGTCCGATAGAGATGTGTGGACGGTTTTCGCCCGGGAGGTGCGCCGCGCCCCTGCCCGCCCTCGCGCTTCGAGGCTTTGGCGGTCCACCTTCAGGGTGACGATGACGCCGTCTTCGGCCCAGTCGCAGCTGAGGGCCCCGCCGAGCTGGGCGGACACGGCGCGGTTGATCCGCTTGCTGCCGAAGCCGCCCTGTACCGCCTCGCCTGGGACACCTCGGTTCTGAAGGACGCCGCCGCCGACTCCGTGCGCACGCTCAGGGTGTGACCGGCGTGTCGAACAAGGTCGCGATCAAGCCGCGGCCGAACGCTGGAGACATCAAGGCGCACATCATGTTGGCCCTGACGCGGTCCTGGTTCGAGCCCGAGCATGTCGATGTCACCGCATCGAACGGCAAGGTGACGCTGACGGGCAAGGTCAACAACTGGTCGGAACGGGCCATTGCCGGCACCACGGCATCGGCCGCGCCCGGCGTCAGCGCCGTGGTCAACGATATCCGGGTCAGCCAGGCCCGGGCCCACCTCTGCCTGAAATGCGAAAAGCCCCGGCCGAAAGACCGGGGCTTCTGATGAAGGGTGTGGCTTGAAGAAAGGTCTGGCGCAGCCGCTTCAGCGCGGCGCGAGGACCATGGTCATCTGCTTGCCTTCGAGCTTGGGCTCGAGCTCTACCTTGGCGGCTTCGGCAAAGTCCGACTTCATCTTCTCGAGCAATTCCATGCCGAGGTGCTGGTGGGCCATCTCGCGGCCGCGGAAGCGCAGGGTGATCTTCACCTTGTCGCCGTCCTCGAAGAAGCGGTGGATGGCACGCGACTTAACTTCGTAGTCATGCGTGTCGATGTTCGGCCGGATCTTGATCTCTTTCAACTCGGAGGATTTCTGCTTCTTCCGGGCGGCGGCCTTCTTCTTACGCTCTTCAAAGCGCAGCTTGCCGTAATCGAGCAATTTGACGACCGGAACTTCCTGGTCGCCGGAAACTTCTACAAGGTCGAGCGAGGCTTCGCGGGCGGCGTCCAGCGCGGCAGCCAGCGGCATGACGCCCTGCTTCTCACCTTTTTCGTCGATCAGCAGCACGCGGGCGGCGCGGATCTCTTCATTGATACGTGGCCCGACCTGTTTTTTGACGGGCGCATCGGCTTCTGGTCTGCGAGCTATTGGAAAACTCCTTCCGGCATTGTTGATCGAAGCGAGAATATGCCTGTGTTTGCGGGCATCTTCAAGGCGGGATGCTCTGGCCCGGGCCGGGGAAAGACGCAACCGGCAAACTTCGCCGGGGCGCGTTGCCCTTCGGCGCGTGATCCCCTTTAGTGGGGCGGAGTGTGTGCATCCGGGGGCCTGCCATGAGATTTTTCGCGATTCTTGCTGCTTTAGCCGTTCTGGCGTGCGGGCCGGCGCTGGCTCAAGGGGACGCCCGGGCGAAAACGCTGGAGGGGCGCGTGGCGGGACTGGAGGCGAGGCAAGGCTTCCTGGACCTCTATGTCGACAAGGACAGCGCGCAGGTGTTTGCAGCCCTGCCCGCGCCGGCAGCGGACGGCGTCAGCGTGCGGTTCATCTATTCGACGGGCCTGACGGCGGGGCTGGGGTCGAACCCGGTCGGGCTGGACCGGGGTTATGCCTCCTCGGGCGAGATCGTGCGGTTTCGGCAGATCGGCGGCAAGGTGGTGGCCGAGCAGGAGAACTGGCGCTACCGGGCGACGTCCGGCCGGGCGGCGGAGGCGAAATCCGTACAGCAGAGCTTTGCGGCGTCGTTCCTTTGGTCGGCGGATATCGAGGCGACGGGGGCGGACGGGCGGGTGCTGGTGGAGCTGACGGGGTTCCTGACGCGGGATGCTGCGGACCTCGGGGCGGCGCTGGCGCACGGCGATGGCGCGGACAGCTACAGCCTGGCGGCGGACCGGTCGATGCCGGATCCAGCGGGCGTGCTGTCCTTTCCGGACAATGCGGAGATCGACGCATTCCTGACGTTCGAGACGTCGAAGCCGAACGCGGAGACGCGGGCGGCGGCGGCGGACGCGCGGGCAGTGACGCTGTTGCTCCACCATTCCTTCGTGCGTCTGCCGGATGACGGGCATGCGCCGCGGGCCTTTGATCAGCGTACGGCGAATATCGGGCTCGGCTTCCATGATTTCTCGGCGCCGCTGGGCGACCCCATCGTGACGCGCCTGTCGCAGCGTTTCCGGCTGGAGAAGACCGATCCTTCGGCAGCGGTCAGCCCGGTGAAGAAGCCGATCGTGTTCTATGTCGACAACGGCGCGCCAGAGGAAATCCGAGATGCGCTGATCGAGGGCGCGGGCTGGTGGGCGGCAGGGTTCGAGGCGGCGGGCTTCAAGGAAGCCTACCGGGTGGAGGTGCTTCCGGAGGACGCGCATCCGCTGGACGTGCGCTACAACGTGATCAACTGGGTGCACCGACAGACGCGGGGCTGGTCGTATGGCCAGAGCGTGACCGACCCGCGCACGGGCGAGATATTAAAGGCGAATGTCATCCTCGGCTCGCAGCGCGTGCGCCAGGACCGGATGATCTTCGAGGGGCTCGCCGGCGCAGCGAAGACCGGCACCGGCGCGCCAGATGATCCGATCCAGATTTCGCTGGCGCGAATCCGGCAGCTGTCGGCGCACGAGGTGGGTCATACACTGGGGATTGCGCACAATTTTGCGGCAAGCGGGAACGGGCGCGCCTCGGTGATGGACTATCCGGCGCCCTGGGTGAGGCCGGCGGCGGATGGGTCGCTCGATTTCTCGCAGGCCTACGGCGTGGGCCTAGGGGCCTGGGATCTGTTCACCATCAAATGGCTGTATACGGAGTTTCCGCAGGGCGGCGATGACCGCGCGGCGCTGGATGCAATGGTGTCAGAGGCTTACGGCTCGGGCCTGCGGTTTGTCTCGGACGACCATGCGCGCAGCGTGGAGACTGCGCACCCCTATGCCTCGGTGTGGGACAATGGCGCAGACCCTGTGGCAGCGCTCGACGAGGTGATGGAGGTTCGGCGGATCGCGCTGGGAAATTTCGGCCCGGGCGCGCTGGCAGAGGGGCGGCCGACCTCCGATCTCAACGCCGTGATCGTGCCGATCTACCTTTATCACCGCTATCAGATCGAGGCGGCGGCGAAGTTCATCGGCGGGCTGGATTTCCGCTATGCCCTGACCGGGGACGGCGGCGCGGCGGCGGCGCCGGTGCCGGCCGCTGAGCAACGGCGGGCGCTGGCAGGGCTGGTGCGGACACTGGACCCGGGGGCGCTGGACCTGCCGGACGCCCTGCTCAACCAGCTGACGCCCGGCGATGTCGGCTATGCGGGCGGGAGTAGCTTGCTGGAAGTGTTCCCGGGACGGACCGGTCCGGTGTTTGACCTGGCGGGGGCGGCAGACATTGCGGCAGGGCTGACACTGTCTGCGATCCTGGAGCCGTCACGGGCGGGCCGGGTGGCGGCGTATGAGCAACGCGTGCCGGGCGGGCTGCGCCTTCGCGCGATCCTCGACGAGATCGACGCGGCGGTGTTTACGCAGGAGACGGACGCACGGCTCGCCCCGCTGGCGCGGGTGGTGCAGGCGCGGTTCGTGTCCGAGCTGATGGCGCTGGCACGGGCGGAGGGCGCTACGGCGGAGGTGTCGGCGGTTGCGGACTCGAAGCTCGCCGCGCTCAGGGACGGCTTCGGCAAGAAACGTAAGGGCCAGAGCGAGACGGACCAGGCGCACCTTACAGCACTCAGTGTCCGGATTACCCGGCATCTGGCGGGCGAGGAGGTGCAGCTGGCGAAACCCCTGCCTGCCCTGCCGGCGCCTCCCGGACCGCCGATCGGCTCGATGGGGCAGGCAGAGGAATGCTGGTTCTGCGGGAACTAGGCCTTCAGCACGCCGAGAGCGCGGACGGATTGCCAGACGTCGTCGACGGAGAGTTCCTTCAACGTTGGGGCGGCATTGACGATGACCGGCTTGGGCCCGCGCGGCGCGGAATGGTCAGGATCGCTTTCGGTGGTGGCGAAAAGGGCAATGCCGGGCGCGCCGGCGAGCGTGGCCATGTGCATCGGGCCTGTATCGTTGCCGACGACGAAGACGGCGGTTTCGGCAAGCGTGACGATCTGGAAAAGGTCCGTACGCGTCACAAGGCTTTTGACGCGCGGCTCGCGCTTGACGATTTCCTGGGCGATCTGGCCTTCGGCGACGCCGCCGATGATGGCGGGCTGGATGCCGGCGTCGGCGATGCGCCCTGCGAGAGCGGCATAGTTCTCCACCGGCCAGCGCTTGGCCTCACGGTGCTCGGACGCGCCGGGGATCAGCAGCATGTAGGGCAGCGTGAGATTGAAGTAGGCGGGGTTCAGGCGCGGCGTGTTGCCGAGCTTGGGGCGTACCCAGCCGAGGTCCGGGAACGGCGCGCTGCGTCCGAGCCAGCGGCCTGAGGGCGCGACGCCCGCGACTTCCAGCTGCTCGGCCAGCCGGTCGATCGAGTGCATGCCGGCGCGCGCCGGGTTGTTATGGAAGAAGGCGGCCTTCTCGTGGTGGCCTGACCAGAGCGGCGGCTTGCCGCCGCGCTGCAGGGCGGCGTAATAGTTCTTCGTGCGGCCGCTGGTCTGGAAGTCATAGATGATGTCGTACTTCGCCTTGCGGATGCGCTGGATCAGCGCGGCGGTGGACTTCAGGCCCTCGGGGCGGCCATCGGTCTCGACGGCGTCCACATACGGGCAGACCTTGGCGAATTCCTCGAACGGCGGCGTCGTGAGCAGCGTGATACGGGCGGAGGGGTGGAACTCGCGGACCGTCCGCATGGCGCCCAGCGCAAGCACAAAGTCCCCGAGGGCGCTGAGCTTGATGACCAGCACGTCCTTGGCCTTTGCGCCCGGGTTTACCGGACTGGCGGTTTTGGCCCGCGTCGTGTTCAAGTCCTCGAATTCCCCTACTCCAACAAGCGCTTATAGACGCTGAGTGTCGCCGCCTGAAGCCCTCTTTTCGAGAAGTGGCGGATGATATGGTCCCGGCCCTGCCGTCCCATGGACGCGCGCGAGGCCGGACCGACCGACAGCATGGCCCTTATGGCGCCTGCGAGGGCAGGCGCGCTGCCGGGGTCAGTTCGGGTGCCGGTTTCGTATTCGATGACGGTTTCGCGGGCGCCGCCATGGTCGGCGACAATCACCGGACGGGCCATGGCAGAGGCTTCGGCGGCGACGCGGCCGAAGGCTTCGGGCCGGGTGGACGGGGCGAGGACGAGGCCTGCCGCGAGGTAGGCGGCGGGCATGTCGGTGACGTGGGGCACGATGCGGGCCTGGCCGGTGAGGTCCAGGCGGGTGATCCGGTGTTCGAGGTCAGAGACGTAGCTGTCGCGGCCCTGGGCGTCTCCGGCGAGGATAAGTACGAGGCCGGCGCGCTCTTCGGGCGACAGAAGGCCGAGGGCTTCAAGGGCGAGGCCCTGCCCTTTCCAGCTGGTCAGACGGCCCGGCAGCAGCAGCACGAGGCGGGTGTCGCCTTCGAGGCCCCAGGCCTTGCGCAGGGCCTCGACCCGCGCCGGGGCGACCGCGGCAGGATCGAATGCGTCGAGGTCCACCCCGCGCGGAATGGTAACAATGCGGGCGGGATCAGTTCCATGCACTTCGGCGATGTGGGCGGCGATCCATTCGGAATTGGCGATGACGAGGTCGCCCCTGGCCATGACAGAATTGTAAGCCCGCTTGAGACCCGAGGTGCCGGAGTAAGCGCCGTGATAGGTGGTGACGAAGGGCACGCCTTCGCCCTTCGCCGCGGCCCAGGCGCTCCAGGCCGGGGCGCGGGAGCGGGCGTGGACGAGGTCGACTTTCTCCTCGCGGATGATCTGGCGGAGTTTACCTTCGTTGACCTTGAGGATGAGCGGGTTGCGGCTTTTGGCATCCATGCGGAAGAGCTGGCCGCCGAGGCGGGCGAATTCCGCCTCGAGGCGGCCACCCTTGCTCGCGAGTAGCGCGCGGCCGCCGGCGTCGACAATGGCTTCGGTGACTTCGAGGACCGTGCGCTCCACGCCGCCGGCCGACAGCTCGGGCGCGACCTGAAGGATCGTCTTTCCCTTGAGTTCTGGTAACTCGCCCAATACGCGGCCCGCCCTACTCGCTTGACAGGCCAGAGAGATGGCGGAAGGCAACCTCCATGACAACGGATTCTTTCACCTCCCCTGAGGGACGCCGGATTGCGTTCCGCCGCGCCGCTGCACCGGCGGGCGGGGTGACGTTCGTTTGGCTCTGCGGGTTCAAGTCCG